>JAZDGR010000150.1:0-20062 GCA_043806735.1 bacterium
AGGTCGTCGGAGCCGCAGTACCGGCAGATGAACGAATGAATTGAACTCAGGTACAGGATCAGAATTCTCCCATTGAGGTGGTCGCTGAACATATGTTTCGGATCCTCCGGATGGGGAGTAGAATCAATGACAAGTAACTGGTCGCGGTCCAGTTCGCTCCCATCCGGATCGAGGATAAACGCTCTGGCATTGCGGAACTCCCCGTCGGAAAGGTTAAATGTATCGGCCACGATCCGCAAGTACCCTTCTTCCTGATTTGTAATGGAGATGACTGAGGTGCCGGGAGCCTGGTGTTCCTCTTCCAGAAACTCCAGGAATTTGACCAGGACAATCACTTTATCCCGCTGCTGGAGTCCTTTGTTCACTTTCCGGCAGATCTCCCGGATCTTGCCGGCTGTCTCTCCGGTTTCAGGCGCTCCTTCAACCGGTTCGTGAAAGAAGAGGAGTTCGTCAAACAGCTTCAGGTATTCCTCCAATTCATGGCTGCTCAGATGTTGTTTGAGGAAAGAGGAGACAATAGTGCGAGCGCTTTTCTGACCGGCCAGTCGTCCGGAAGCCGCTACGATTGCGAACAACTGGACCAGCGCCATTAAGATTGGTTCAGACATACGGTATGATGAACTACCGGATAAATGTATTCCGCACGCTTTCTACTACGTCGTTGATCTTGTTTGCTTTGTCCTGCGGGATTTTTTTGCCTGTTTCCAGTCCGAAATCGGTAAAGACCGGTTTCAGCTTTAAGACCTCGTCGTAAACCGATTTGATGGTAACATCCTGCTGGTAGAGATTCAGGATTGAAAGTAACCGGTCAAAGTTTGGCTGCTGTTTGTAGATGATTCCCGAGATCAGGGTGTTATCTTTTGCCACGATGTTCAGCGACGATGCCAGGTAGAGGCCTTCCACGAATGCTCCGGAGGCAATGTAAACGGCTACCTGGTTGCGGTTGTTTTTCGAGAGGAAATCGTTGGTCATCAGAAATACCTTGGATACCAGCGCAACCAGCGAATCTTTGTTGTGGTTGAATTTTTTCACTTTTTCGATCAGATCGGGCTGGTACACCCCCGCAATTCCGAGTTCGTCGGCCAGCTTGCTGGTACAACCCAGGAATTTGTTGGTCTCGTCAATGTAATTGTATGTGGCTGAGTAAGCCAGGTCGGCGCTGTACACGCCCAGGCTGATGGCTTTGCTCTTTTCCGTGATGTACTTGCCCACATTGCTGACGGAGTTCGTGATGTCGAAAATATATCCGGCTTTTGCCTGTTCCAGCAGGGTGGTAACTTCAAATGGGGTCGGAAATTCGTAGAGCAGGTTTCTGGCTTCCGGGGAAAGAGTGAATTCCTGGCTGATGGAATCAGCAGTTTCTTCATTGGCTTTCTGATCTCTGGTCCCGCCGCCGCATCCCGAAAGGAGACCGAGTGAGACAGGCGCGATCAGGGCCAGGGACAGGAGGCAACTACACTTCGTTTTCATAATGGGTATCATTGTTTATGGATCTGTTTCTTTAAGCGAAAATACAGGAATTTTTCTTCTGATTACTATTTTTTTTCAGTGAACATGCCTGATAAGTACCTTGATGGTATCGGGCTGTTGAGCCAGGAGGAAAGCTTCAAGGATCTCTTCAAACGGGAAGATCCGGGTGATCATGGGTTCCACGTCAACCAGTTTCTGACCCAGCAGACTTAATGCCGGTTCAAAAACCCCACAACGGCTGCCGATGATGTTGAATTCGTTGACCACAATCTGGTTCAGGTCAATTTTCGCCGGATCGGCAACGGTGGTTTTGAGAATGAGCGTACCCCGGGGATAGAGGTGAACCAAGGCGACGCCGATCCCTTCGGGATTCCCGGTACAATCCACACAGATCTCCGCCTTCGCATCGGGCCCAATCTGGGAGAGAAGTACTGCCGGCAGGCCAAGCCCCCTGGCGAACTCTACTTTCCGGGAATTGGTATCAAACAGGGTATATTCACATCCCGACAGCCTGAATACCTGTGTGATCAGCAAACCCAGCTTTCCCGCGCCGAAAATGAAGACATTTTCAGTAGGTTTGATCTTGGTCTGCTCAAAAATCTCCAATGCGGCAGCCAGAGGTTCAGTAAAGACGGCCATCCTGATATCTACATTGGCAGGGACCACGTGCAGATTATCTTCAGGGAGTACGACATACTCAGCAAAGGCGCCCGGATGTTCAAAGATACCCAGTACCGACCGGCTGGTGCAATGGGAGGCTCTTTTGGTCTGGCACATGTAACAATGGCCGCAGGAAATATTGATCTCGCCAACCACATCCTTTCCGTAGAAACGGCTGTTCGGGGAGATGACCTCTCCCACAAACTCATGCCCCAGGATCCCGGTATATCCCATGTAACCCTTGATGATCTCCAGGTCGGTATTGCAAATGGAGGAGTACAATACCCTGATCAAAACTTCCCCCGGGCCAGGAACAGGATCATCAATTGCCTGTATAGATAGTTGCCCGTTATAAACCAGCGCTCTCATCGTGTGATTTCTTTTCGCAAAAAAAGTAAAAATTCTTCAGGTTTTCACCAATTTTCGAAATAAATTTACAAACTCTTCATTTAGTTGCTTGCACCCTATGAACCGAACCTTCCGCCTGCTGGCTCTTGTTTCGTGGTTATTTTGCTGCTCCCTGCTCGTAGGTTCCTGCAGGTCTGATACGGAAAGCAAGGATCAGAAGGACAAGCCTGCCACCGGATCTTTGCCGGTTCCGGATAGTTCGTTGCAGAAGGTAACCCTGTTGCCTTACTGGATTACTACTTCCCAGTTTGCCGGCTATTATATCGGAAAGCAGAAGGGAATATTCAGGAAACACGGCATTGACCTGGAGATCCTGGCTTTTCAGCCCGCCATGGAAACTCCTCAGCTCATCCGTGAGGGGAAAGCCTCCTTCTTTCTTCTCTGGCTGGTGAATGCAATTGAACTCAAGGCATCGGGCCTGGATATCGTCAATATTGCGCAACTCTCCACCCGCTCCTCCCTGCTGTTGGTCACGAAAAAAAGCAGCGGGATCCGGACGATCAAGGATATGAATGGCAAGCGGGCAGGCATCTGGCTGGGTTATGAACTTCAGCCCAGAGTTCTATTCCAGCAGGAGGGGATCGACGTGAAGATCATTCCGATCGGCAGCAGCAACAATCTTTTCCTGGCCGCCGGAGTGGAGATCATTAACGCGAGCTGGTTCGATGAATACCACACCATCCTGAACAGCGGATACGACCCGGATGAACTGGAAACCTTCTTTTTCGCCGATTATGGATTGAACTTTCTGGAAGACGGGATCTATTGCATGAAGAGTGCCCTTGAACGCGATCCCGGTTTGTGCCGTAGATTCGTGGAGGCATCCCTCGAAAGCTGGATCTATGCATTTGCTCATCCGGAGGAGGCGATTGCGCTGATCCTGGAGGAACAAAAGAAGCAGAGAATACCGGCGAACCTGGCTCATCAGAGATGGACCCTGGCGAGGTACCATGACCTCTTTCTGCCGGAAGGAGAACCAAACCTCAACACCACCCTGAAGGAATCGGATTATCAGAATATTGCCGGGATCCTGCAGAAGGCCGGCTTGATAGGGACCATCCCGGCATTCCAGGATTTCTATAAACCTGCCTATTGATGAAAAACCGTATGACAGGCAAACCACATCTGCGCCGGGGGCTGGCATTCAAAATGATCTTTTCCGTATTCTCGGCCATTGCGGTCATCTTTGTCATCATGTTCTTTTATAATTATACGGTCACCCGGAAGGTGGTCCTCAAAGACCTGAATGAAATTGCGAAAAACCTGACCGAAAACACGGTGACCAAGGTGGACCGCATGCTGGTCTCCATCGCCAAGATTCCCGATAATTATGCATCGTTGATTGAACATACCCACTTTTCTGAAGCTGAACTCAAGATCATGCTTAAGATGATGGTGGAAAACAACCGGGAGATCTATGGCGCCGCCATTGCGTTTGAACCTTACTGGGAGGGACGGAAAGAAAAGTATTACTCCTTTTATGCTTACCGGGATAACGAGGAGATTAAGATCACCACGCTGGGGAGTACTGCATATGACTATTACACGATGGACTGGTATCAGATCCCCAGGGAGACCGGCCACTCGTCGTGGAGTGAACCCTATTACGACGAAGGGGGAGGGAACATCGTTATGACCACTTACTCTTCCCCCATATATTTTGAAAAAAGAGGGCAAACGGAATTTGCAGGGGTATTGACCTCCGACATTTCGCTGAGTTGGCTTCAGAAGATGATCGATACGATCAAAGTATTTCAAACCGGGTATGGTTTCCTTATCTCGCAGAACGGAACGTTTGTTACACATCCTCTCACCGACCTGATCATGAATGCCTCCATGTTCAGTCTGGCGGAAGAACGAAACCTGCCCTATCTGAGGGAACTCGGACGAAAAATGGTTCGCCGGGAGAGCGGATTCAGTACGGTGGATTACGAAAATGTTTACACGCATAAGTCCAGTTGGATTGCTTACGAGCCTGTGCCCAGCAATGGCTGGTCGCTGGGCTTGGTTTTTCCCGTGAATGAATTCATGGCCGATGCATGGAAACTGAACGAGGTCATCATCGGACTGGGCATTGCCGGGTTGGTGGTGATCTTCCTGGTGATCCTCTTCATAGCCCGTTCCGTGACCCGACCTCTCAGAAACCTGACAGTTGCCACCGACCGTTTTGCATCCGGGGATTTTGATACGGAGATCCCGGTGATCCACTCGGGAGATGAGATCGGCCGGTTGACCAACAGTTTCGGCTATATGCAGAAAACCCTGGCAGAGACGATCGGGAACCTGAGAGAGACCTCAAGGCAGTTGCAGGTCTCCAATGAAAAACTGGAGGAGTACAGCAAAACCCTGGAGCTTAAGGTGGAAGAACGCACCGCCGAGCTGGTAGCGAAAAACAAGGAACTTGACAGCGCTCTGCAAACCCTGAAAGCTGCTCAGGCACAGCTGGTCCAGTCGGAAAAGATGGCTTCGCTCGGTCAGCTAACGGCCGGGATCGCACACGAGATCAAAAATCCCCTGAATTTTGTGAATAATTTTGCCGAGTTGTCGATCGACCTGACCAAGGAGGTTCTGGAAGAACTGGAGAAGCAAAAAACGAAGTTGGATGAAAAGGAGCTTGATTATTTACGGGAGATCGTTGTAGATCTGCAGGGAAATTCAAAAAAGATCCACGAACACGGCAAACGAGCCGACAGCATCATCCGGGGAATGTTGCTCCACTCCCGGGGAAAATCGGGTGAACGCCAGCCAACCGACCTGAATGCCCTGCTTGCTGAATATGTCAACCTTAGTTACCATGGCATGCGAGCCTCCGATCCATCCTTCAATGTAAAGATCGAATCGGATTACGATCCGTCGGTGGGGATGGTCAACGTTATCCCGCAGGATCTCAGCAGGGTCTTCCTGAACGTCATCAACAATGCCTGTCAGGCGACGGTGCAGAAGAAAAACGAGCTGAAGGAATCCTATTTTCCCTTGCTCTCCGTTTCCACAAAGCGGCTGGATAACCTGGTAGAAATCCGGATCCGGGATAACGGCAAGGGAATTCCGCCGGAGATCATCGATAAGATCTTCAATCCATTCTTCACGACAAAGCCGGCCGGTTCGGGAACCGGACTTGGCCTCTCAATCAGTTTCGATATTGTCGTGCAGGAGCACGGTGGAGAGATCAAAGTGGATTCCCAACAGGGGGAATACACGGAATTTAGTATCCGGATACCCTGTTGAATGAAATTGTACTGTTCCAAAAAATACCCTAATCATGGAATCTGCAAATGCTGACATTAAAATTCTGGTAGTCGATGATGAAATTGACCTGGAACCGCTCGTCAGGCAACGCTTTCGCCGGCATATCCGGGAGGGTATATACGACTTCCTTTTTGCCCACAACGGGCTGGAAGCCCTTGCAAAACTGATTGAATATCCGGAGATCGGAATCATTCTTTCCGATATCAATATGCCGGAAATGGACGGGCTGACATTGCTGCTTAAATTGAAAGAGCTGAAGAACCCTTCCCTGAAAACGGTGATCGTCTCCGCTTACGGGGATATGGAGAACATCCGCACCGCTATGAACCGGGGAGCATTTGACTTCCTCACCAAACCGATCAACTTTGAGGACCTGGAGGTCACCATCAACAAGACCCTGGAAGAGATCCTGCTGGTACGCCAGTCGATGGAAGAGCATCACCAGTTGCTGTCGATCCAGCACGATCTGGAAATCGCACGGGAGATCCAGCAGGCGATCCTGCCCAAGGTATTTCCCCCGTTCCCTCAGCGCAAGGATTTTGATATTTATGCTTCGATGCAAGCCGCGAAAGAGGTAGGAGGTGACTTCTATGATTTCTTTCTGATCGATAATGACCGGCTAGGTTTCGTCATCGGTGATGTTTCGGGGAAAGGGGTGCCGGCAGCGATTTTCATGGCCGTCAGCCGAACGCTGATCCGGGCTACCGGATTGAAGGGGATTTCCACGAATGAATGCATCGAGTATGCCAACCACCTGCTGTGCAATGAAAGCACCTCCTGCATGTTTGTCACGGTCTTTTACGGCATCCTGAATACATCGACCGGAGAAGTGGAATATGTCAACGGCGGGCATAACCCTCCGCATCTCATCCGGGATGACGGGTCCATCCATAAGGTCGATCTGACCGGTGGATCCGTGCTGGGCTGCATGGATAATACCTCTTACCAATCCCGGAAGCTTACCCTGAATCCGGGGGATACCATTTACCTCTATACCGATGGGGTGACCGAAGCATTTAACAAGGAAAATGAAGCTTTCGGCGAAAAACGGCTCGAAGATTTTCTCAAGCGGAATAAAAAACGTCCTCTCAAAGAACTGGTCTTAGAAACCATTACTGAAATTGAATCGTTTGCCGGCAGCGCTCCCCAGTCGGACGATATTACCCTGATGGCAATTCGGTTTCTGGGCCGTTAAGCAGTCTTATAACATATGTCACTTTCCCATCCCCGTCTTTGTAAAAGTCGGGAATGAGTCCACATTTGATGTACCCCTGTTGTTCGTAAAACTTCCGGGTGGGCAGGAATTTCTCCAGCGAAGATGTTTCTGCGATCACGTTTTTCCCTCCTTGCCGTGAAATAATCCGGTAGGTCTCTTTCAGTAGCTCCTTTCCGATACCCTTTCCACGGTAATCGAGATGAGTTGCGATCCAGTAGAGATCATAGCTGTGCTCGGTCCCGGCAATTTGACCAAAACAGGCATAGGCAACGGGGCGGTCCCCGATTTCGGCAAAGAGGAACTGATAGGTGCTTTTTTCGCCCTCTCTCAACTTCTCCTGAATCAGCTCAACAGCAACTGGAATTTCAATGTCATAGAAAAAACCGGTGGAGGTTATGATCTCGCGAACCACCTCATCGTCGCCCTGACGAACATCGTTTCGAAAGCGAATAGAGTCCATGGGATTAGTTACTAAAAGTTATCGGTATGCATCCTCCAGGATTCTCCTGATCATCTCTGTTTGGGTAAAACCGGCCTGCTGGCAGGCTGCTGAGAATCCTCCGGAGGTGGATAAACAGGGATTGGCGTTGATATCGATGATGAACGGGGCTCCTTCGAGGCTTACCCGGAAATCTACCCGGGCATATCCTTTCAGGCTGAACAGGTGCCAGCATTCCTTGCACAGGGAAATCAGGCGGGTATGAAGATCCCGGTCTTCTTTCCTTCCCTCGAAAGTTCTCCGGGTATGAGAATACTCAAAGGAATTTTCTTTCCACTTCGACGTGTACCCCAGGATGCGTGGTTTTCCTTTGGGATAGTCTAAGAACTGCATTTCGGCAAGCGGAAGCACTTCGGGGCCCTCCCTGCCGGCCAACATCGAGATGTTGTATTCCCGGCCGTCAACATATTCCTCAATAAAATAGTGATCCCGGTCCTTTTTCCCGGCAATGGCTTTCATGCGGGAATCGGAACCCCAGAAGACGCTTGAGTCGTCCAGATCGAGCGAACCCTCCTCCCAGGTAGGTTTGAGGATGTACTGCCGGTCAGGATCCAGTTGGTCTGTTTGGGCCATGCTGTACCAGTTCGGGGTGGGCAATCCAGCTCGCCGCAACTCCTGTTTGGCCAGAACCTTGTTGGAGGCGAGGAGCATTGAAACCAGCGGTGAACCGGAATAAGGGAGTTGCAGCGAGCTGAAGACAGAGGTTGCCACGAAGGCAAATTCGCCCTTGTTGTCAAGTGTTTCAACCAGGTTGAAGAGAATGTCGGGCCCGATCTCCCGGATTCGTAAAATGGCTTTGCCAAGGTCCAGGTTCATCTCCATCCGTTCCACCAGGTACCCAAGGTCCAAGCATGCATCCTCCACCAGCTTTGCCTGGTCGAGTACATCCAGCTCATCCTCGCCGGCGTTCTCCGCTATTTTGTTATGGACGATGAGGAGTTTCTTTTTCATGCGGTTTGTGTATGCATTAACCTTTCGATGGCTGAATTCATGATCTCCCCGATCAACCAGGTATAGGTGTACCCGTTGCGGTAGGCCAGGATAGGCAGATCGGAGTGAATGTGGTCAAGTCCCGCCAACGGGTTCACTTCGATAAAAGAGGGGTTTCCGTTCCGGTCATACCGGATGTCAACCCGTCCACCATCCCGGCATCCCAGCACCTGCCAGGTGCTCAATGCCAGTTGAAAACAGGCTTCCGCGACCTCTTTCTCAGGGACGGTATATTCGACCAGCGCTTCGTAGTTTGACTTGGTATCCAGCGAATAGATCTCTTTTGCCGCAGCGTGTTTATACACGATCTCCATCAACCCCACAGTCCGGCTTTTTGCCCCGGTCCCGGTAATCCCCACGGTGAACTCCCTTCCGGGCAGGAATTCCTCCACGATAAGGCCGTCAGGATATCGCTGCAGCAGATCCTTGCAGATCCGGGGAAGCTCCTCCGCAGAAGTCACTTTGGACTTTCCGGAGATGCCTTTTCCGGTTCCTTCTGCAACCGGTTTCACAAACAAAGGATAGGGAAGATGTACGGAAGAGATCTCTTCCTCTTTTGTGATGACGCAGAAATCGGGAGTGTTCAAGCCGGCATCGCGGATGATCCGTTTGGTCATACCTTTATGAAGCGTTAGTGAGAGCACCAAAGGATCGGAAAAGGTATACGGAATTTTATATGCATCGAGCAAGCAGGGCACCTGTGCTTCGCGGCCGATCCCATAAATCCCTTCACTGATGTTGAACACCAGGTCCCATCTTTCTCCGCTGACCAGCCGGGCAGCCAGCTGTTTGACATGCCCGATGCGGTCGGTTTCGTAGCCAAGGGTTCTCAATGCCTGTTCGATTCCATCAATGGTGCTGTCGCGGTCGAATTCTGACGTCTCTTCTACGGAAAATCCTTCTTTCAGGTACTCCGATTTCAGATCATAGGTAAGTCCTACCCGCATGGATTATTCAATGTGGTCGGGGTAACGGAACATCTTCCCTTCATAGTTCTCCAGGAGGGCAAATCCATCCTCATGACCCCGGTAATAATCGGGAAGCAGCGGGATTTTTCCGCCTCCGCCGGGCGCATCCACAACAAATTGCGGGACGGCATAACCCGATGTAAACCCGCGAAGGCCCCGGATGACCTCCAGCCCTTTGCTGATAGATGTGCGAAAATGGCCCGAACCGGGGATCGGATCACACTGGTAGAGATAATAAGGCCTTACGCGGATTTTGAGTAGTCCGTGAACCAGTCTTCTCATGACCTCCACATCGTCGTTGATGCCTTTCAACAGGACGGTCTGACTGCCCAGCGGAAGGCCGGCATTGGCCAGCTTCTCACAGGCATCCTTCACCTCCGGCGTCAGTTCATCGGGGTGCGAAAAATGGATACTCATGTATAGTGGATGGTACTTCCGGAGGATGCTGAGCAGCGAACGCGTAATGCGCTGCGGCAAAACGACCGGAACTTTGGTGCCGATCCGGATGATTTCCAGGTGAGGAATGCGGCGCAACCTGTTCAACAGGTAATCGATATGTAAATCGGGCATGGTCAGCGGATCTCCGCCCGAAATGATCACATCCCGCACCTCGGAATGTTCCTCAATATACCGGATTCCGGGCTCCCACGCTTTGATCCCCACATGGCATTTTTCTTTGGCTACCATATGCGTACGCGTGCAGTAGCGGCAATAGGCAGCACAAAAACCGGTGGAGAGGAACAGCACCCGGTCGGGATACCGGTGAACAAGGTTCGGGATCGGACTATGGTTTTCTTCCGACAGAGGATCCAGTGTCTCGCCGGAGGAGGTGATCAGCTCATCCAGCACCGGGATGAAGGTTTTCCTCAGCGGCTGATCGGGGTTATCCCGGTCGAGCAGACTCAGGTAATAAGGTGTGATCCGGAGAGGCAGGGTATGGGATTTCTTCCCGAATATGCTGATCTCGTTCTCCGACAAATTGATGAAGCGTATCAACTGATCAGTCCTGCTGACACTCTGTTTAATCTGCCAATGCCAGTTGTTCCATTCTTTGTCGGCGATGCCGGGGAAAAAAGTTTCCATGAACATCCGCGTGCGTTCGCTGATGACGCTCTTTTCCCGCTCATTTCGAACAGGAAGGAAGGAGGAATCAAAGGGATGAAAAGAAACGGAAGTGGCAGAATTGCTTGGGGGTTCATCATCGTCCTGACTCATAAGTTCACGGACGATGCTATTCTCATGATCTGGTGTTTCCATTTTGATGATTTGCCCATTCAAAAAAAAAGATGTGCAAATAGATATAATTTTTAATTACTTTGAGCTGTTTTAATAAAAAATTTTCAACAAAATTATGTTAATATTTTTACCTGATGAATCTTTTTTTTCGCTCCTACGGCACAGGCCCTCCGTTTGTTATATTACACGGCCTTTTTGGAATTTCAGACAACTGGGTAACCCTGGGAAAAAAATTCGGAGAAACGTTTCATGTCCTCATCCCCGACCTGCGAAACCATGGACAATCTCCTCACAGCCCCCGGTTCGATTTTCCCTCGATCGAAGAGGATATCCTCGAGCTTATCGAACAGGAGGCGCACAGTCCTGTTTTCCTGATGGGCCATTCCCTGGGAGGGAGGGTAGTGGTGAACCTGGCGCTCCACCATCCCCGACTGATCAGCAAACTCGTAATCGTGGATATCAGCCTCCGGAAATATCCGCCTCATGCCGAACACCTCGAACTGCTGAAAGCAATGCAGGACATTAAACTGAACAATGTTCATAGCAGGACTGAGGTGGAAAGGCAGCTTCAGGAACGGGTGCCGAGCCTTAAACTCCGGCAGTTTCTTCTTAAAAACCTTTATTGGAGGGAAAAGGGACAGCTTTCCTGGAGGCTCAATCTCCCGGCAATCACGGAAAACCTGCCTTCCATCTTCGAGGGAGGGAGCGTTACCGGACTCTATCCCGGTCCAGCGTTGTTCCTCCGGGGTGGGAAATCAGATTTTTTATTGGATGAGGACATCCCGGAGATCCATAAACAATTCCCCGGAAGTACCGTCGTAACCGTGGAGGGAGCTTCCCATTGGGTTCACGCCGATAATCCCGGGGAATTTTTCAGGATCGTTAAAGCCTTCCTTGACATATGATCAGTAGCGATCAACCTTCAGGCTTGAAACAGCTGATTCGATCTGAATGAGGATCTTGCTTTTCCCTTCCGGATAGTTCTCCGTCTGGTATACACCCTCTTCCTTTTTGATAAAACCTTCGAAATCACGGCTGACCAGGAACGATTCCGACCGGATCTCACAGGCTGATTCGCGGGGGATTTTCACCTCCAGGGATGATGCTCCGGCATGGTATTGCACGTAGGTTTGAGGATTCAGGGCTCCCAGTTTGAGTTCAATGGTTGCAGCTCCGGCTTCAATTTTGGCTGTATCGATCCGGTAGTTGCTCAGGTCCATGTCGACCGAAGCAGCTCCGATATCGAAATCAAGGTCCCACACAATTCCGGGATTGAGCTGGATCGTGACGGTATTCTTCTTCATCCGCCGGATCTTTTTGTTTTTTTCCAGGGTGAGATGGATCACCGTTTTCCCATGTTCATTGTTTGTTGTCATGGAATAATCCCCGATATCCCCTTCTTTGTGAAACTGCATCAGGTCGCCGGCTTCTCCCCGAATGTTAAAAGTCCCTGCTGCAGCATCCATTTTCAGGACCGCTTTGGAGATTGCTGAGTCAAATGGCACCGATAATAGTTGGCTCTTGAAGGAATAGGTACTGGCATCCCCCTCGTCATCGGTACACTCGTCTGACCAGGACCAATGCTCGTCGTTGAAGGAAAAACACCATTGCGACTCCCGTAGCTGGTTAAAAAAGAGGAAGGTGATGGCAAGGGAAATTACCACCAGGATAAATTTTATGGTATCCCGGACCGGAAGAACAGCGATCCCCCAGAAAATAAGGATCAACGGCCAGAGGCGCCAGATGGAAAGCCAGTGAAAATTCAGCCAGCCGAAATTGCTGAACAGGATCAGGAGACCGATCGCAATCAGGATCAGCGCCCAAAAAAGATGTTTGTATTTCATGATGGAATGAATTTAGTCGTTTTGTTTGTGCGATCTTCCGAACGCGTTGATTAAAAGTCCTACCCCAATAACAATCAGAATGATTGGCCAGAGGTCTCCAAAATCGATCCGGGGGATGAACTGATCAGCCAGGAAAATACCACCCAGGGTGATCAGGACAAGTCCGCCGATGAGATTCCCTTTGTGTTTTTTCTCCTCTGCCGGGGGTTTGTTTTGTTTTTCTTGCGTTTCCATACTTGTTTGATTTTGAGTTTGACTTTGTCCGGAGGGGGATTCCGGAGTTACGATCCATAGGACGATGTAAATGAGTACCGCTCCGCCCCCGAAAATCGTGAAAATGACAAAAAGCAGCCTGACCAGCAACGGGTCCAGTTTGAAATAGGTGGCCAAACCGCTTGCCACTCCGCCGATCACCCGGTCGGTCGAACTTCTGTACAATCTTTTTGGTTCCATTTTTAAATCGGTTGTTTAAAATACGTGGATATGACGATGATTTCTCATTGAGGTTACAATTCCGGGGGGGGCAGCTGTTTTCTCCGGTAAATGCGCCCGGAAAGGATCAGGCTAACTTCAAACAGTCCGTACAACGGAATGGCGACGATAAGCATGCTGAAAATATCCGGACTTGGGGTAATCACGCCAGCGATGATCAGGATAGCGACGAGGGTATGTTTACGATATTTTTTCAGGAAGGAAGGAGTCAGGATCCCGGCTTTGGTTAGGAAGATGATCACGATAGGCAGTTCAAAGAGAAGTCCCATCAGCAGCGTCATCATGGTGACAGACCCGGTGTAGGAGGAGAGGGCAATCTGGTTTGTGACCGTTTCGCTGACCTGGTATCCTCCGAGAAAATTGATCATCAGGGGAACTACAATAAAGTAGGAAAAGAGAATACCCGAAAGAAAGAGGAGAGAGATGGTGGCGACCGAGCCCCGTGTGTACTGGATCTCGCGGTCGGTCAAACCGGGTTTGATAAACCGCCAGAATTGCCAGACGACAAAGGGCATGGCCAGAATCAGTCCGGCCACCAGGGAGATGGTCATATGCGACATGAATTGTCCGGCCAGGTTGATGTTGATGATCTGGAAAGAGGAGGGGTCGATGCATAAAGAGGGAACGGACACGGTTTCAGCCAACCGGCAAAGCAACCGGTAAGTAATAAAGCTCTTCTCTTTCGGCGCCAGCAGGATGTGGTCAAACAGAATGTCTTTGAAGATGAATGCCACAGTCCCGCACACCGCAATGGCAACCAGACTCCAGATCAGTACACTCCTCAGCGCATCCAGGTGCTCCCAGAAGGTCATCTCATGCTCAACCGGTTTTTTGTGGTCATTAGTCATTGGTCATTGGTCAGGAAGGTCATTAGGGTCATTAAGGTCATTAAGGGAAAGTCCCTAATTTATGTCCCTCGTCCTTCGTTACCTTATGGCATCAAAATTACAAATTCCTGATAGTTAGCAGATGGAATTTTTTATCAACTTTGTGTCCATAAATACATATGAAAACCCTCATCCTCTATATGACCTCACACGGGTGTACCGAAAAAGCGGTAAACCTGCTGAAGACGCTCATCGGGGGTGACGTCACCGTGGTGAATCTGGAAGGACCGGACGCTCCCGACCTGCCATCTGCTGAACGTGTGATTATCGGAGGTTCTATCCGGATCGGAACCATCCAGAAGCGGATTAAGAAATTTTGCGAAAAGAACCTGGATGTACTTCTCGCCAAACAAGTCGGCCTCTTCATTTGCTGCATGTTTGAAGGAGGGACGGCGCTGGATCAGCTGAAACGGAATTTCCCGGAAACGCTGTGGCGACATGCCAGCGCCCTGGGTTTGTTCGGCGGCGAGCTGGAATTTGCCAGGATGAACGCATTTGAGAAAATGATCGTGCAGCAGGTGGCCAACATCTCGGTAGATGTTTCGAAGTTCAATGAAAAAGCGGTGAAGGAGTTTGCTGAGACGATGAAAAGGTCAGGTAGTCAGGAGGTCATTGGAAATTAGGAAATTAGGAAATTGTACCTTGAACCTTGCACTTTTCACCTTGAACTTTCCAATATTAGTTTCAACGTCGTCCACGAAACAGACTCTGTGATTTGTTCAACCGCTTTCGTCAGTTCGGCATCCTGACTCAGCAATCCGTTTTTCAGCATGATGGCCTCGTACCCCTTGTCGATGGCGCCAAAATAGGTAGCGAGGGCGCAGCCGGTAGCGCTTAGGCCGCACAGGAAGAGAGTATTACAACCTTTGGCCTGGAGGATGCTGTCGAGGTTGGTTTTCGTAAACGCGCTGGGGTAATTTTTAATTACCTGCGGATCCGACTCTTCCGTGATGATCGATTTGGGAAACGCAAATTCCTCGCTACCCGGTTCCGGCCCCCATCCGGGATCGGTGTGGTAAACCCGGATCACCGGGAGTTTGTATTGCCGGAACAGCCAGATAGCCGCGTTAATATATTCCGGGGCAACTTTCTGATCTTCCTCCGACATCATCGGGATATATTTGTTCTGGACATCGATGACCAGCAAGGCCGGTTTCATCGGATTCTTCTGAGGCTGATTCGCCTCCTTTTTCTGGGAAAACGCCGGTAGTACCAGGAGAGCGACCATCAGCAAACAAACTAATTTTTTCATAGTAAGGTTTTTAAAAATGAATTGCCGTCAGCTAAAGCTGACGGCAACTCAATCAAAGCATAGACACTTCAGCTAAAGCCGACGGCAATTAAAATGACTTTCTGACCTCCTGACTTTCTGACCTCCTGACCTTCTTACGAACGATCAATCTTTCAGGCAACGGACAGAAAAAGCAGAATTTTTAAATTCAAAATTTCGCCAGATCATTGGTATATCATAATTGATACATCGAAACGCAGATGCAGTGGTTCCCGGGTATTCGGTAGATGACCACCAATAACCCTGATATTTTTTTGCCATGAAAAGACCCTCTTCGTTTCGTACTCCTCCCGGTAATGCAGTAAATCCACTTTCATTGGTCGCTCCGACATTCGGTGTCAGCCAATGCGTTGTTCCAGGCTCTTTCATTTTACCGCCTTCATCGGTCCCACGCCATTCCATGACCTTGTTTGCCTCTTCGGAGCTCATCCCCAGGAACATTTCCAGTTGCATCCATTCGGAATCGCTGGGTACATGCCATCCGCCGGGGCAAATCCCCTGCACGCCGCTGGGGTTGGAATTACAGCTTTCGGATCCGTGCATAACGGCGGCCCAGGTGTACAATTTTCCATACGTGAGAGAGTTGTACGCTGAGTCTTCGTAATTGAACCAATAGGGGGTTGTGTAATCTCCGAAAATAGGGCCAACCCCCGTTCCGTCTACCAGCGGCGTTCCATCGGCATAATGTGTTGTACTGAGATTTTCTTGGAACCAGCATTGGGCGCCGATCTGAACGGTACAATAGTCCCTGCCCTCAAGCGTAACAATGGATCCGCATACAAAAGGGATCTCCTTCTTCTGGCAACCCATAAGGGTAAAACCAAATAGTATAACTATGTAAATCCAAGTATTTTTATTCATTCTTTCCATTGAGAAAAGGTCTTTTTTATCCTGCGATGGCAACGACTTTGAACCGCAGCGAAAGCTAGTCAAATATACACAAATAATCCGAATATTTTGGCTAAAACCCGGTTTTCTTTAACTCTCTTATCTGTCAGCTAAAGCCGACGGAAGTTTAATTACAACAGTCTCTAATTGGTGATGACCAGTTTCCGGGTCACGGGGCCGGCTTTTGTTTGGATGGATACAATATAGGTTCCAGGGGCAAGGTACGGCAATTCGATCTGCCTGGTCAGCGTACCTTGGAATCTTTCTGTATACCGGATCCCTCCTAGTAGATCCAGGACGTAAATCTCATTAAAAAGAGTAGAAGATTCAACAATAATCCAGTCAGATGCTGGATTTGGATTGATGGTAATAGGGGAGTATTGGGGTAGTTCAGGTAATCCTGTATAGCAACCTCCCGCACTCATGTAATCAGATGGTAATGATTCACAGGAATCACTATATACAGCTGTAACATAAAAAAGTCCGAAACATGAAATATAATGTGTATAAAATGTATCGGTGACAAGAGTTTGATTTATTTTTATAAAATCATTTGGAGATTGGTCCCAATATTCATCATAATAGATATTATAACCTCGAAGTGATGTACTGTCCGTGTTCCAAATACCTTTTTTTCTTATTCCTTCAGAAAAAAATGTAACAGTGGTGCGCAGCAGAAATACTCCAGGGACAGTTCCTGCGGCTGTTTCAAAATATTGCCATGTAACTCCATCAAAATACCAGGAAAGGTTAGCCAATGCATAGGGTCCATTCTCATCATACCCCAGATAATTAGTCTGAGATGTAAGCATATTCCATTTTACCATAGCATAAAAAGGACCGTTAAAGGGAATATTATTGATTGGGACTAGAAGCCAATCCTCAGCGGGTGTATAAAAAGGCGCAGACGATCCAAGCAAATTATGATACTGATCAAACACATCGATTGTTAGTTCCTCTGTTGAAGAGGCGCCCCAGTCAAACCAAATCTCACATGACGTTATTAATCCACTACTGGTTGTTTCAACGGGAAATTTGTTGCCCATCCAAGCAAGAATACCAGGATTAATGGCCCAACCGTTCTCAGCTGATGCATCATCGAAGATGAGTTCCATTATATATGGAATAGTCATACATTCAGGGGGTTCCCAGGCCATTGTGATGGAACAACTTGAATCTGATCCCGAACAATAACCATTGTAATCGGTTTGCATGAAATTTCTAGGACTTTTACATTCTCTTTTGACCTGGATATTGTCAAGATACCATTTCGTGACTGAAAGTGAATTATCGCCATATACATAAAAACAAATATAAAATATGTTACTTGCCATAGAACTGATGTCAAGAAGAATAGAGTCCCAGCCGAAGTTTGTTTCATTGTTTATTGAATATGCAATGTACTGTAATGAATCCGACACAAGTTCCACCCTGAATTTCTCCAGACCTGTTGGATTTGCGGTTTCCAGTTTGAGATCGAAATCCAGGAAGAGTTTATCGCAGGTCAGTTGTGTAGCGTCAAACCAGGGAGATTGCAGGGCATAGATGTAAGTGGAATGGGAGGGGGTGCCGGGGAAAGCTGCACAGGGCGCCGGATTCCCTTCATTCATCAGGATGGTCCAGTTCCCCTGCATGTAAGGGAAGCTCCAGCCGTTGGTATCGAAAGTTCCCGACTCCCAGGTTTCGAGAAACGGGATTTGTTTGATCGTATCGGGGGATTGAGAAAAGGAGGTGAAAGCCGTCAGGACTGATATCACCATGGGAAGGATGTTCAAAAAGAAACTTCGCGGTTTCATGGCGGTGGGAATCTGTAAGGAACAAATATAACAAATATTTTCCGATATTGGATGTGTCGGGCAAAAGAAAAAACCAGGCAAAGTGACTCTATTTCAAAATTTTTATCTGTATTTTTGTTTGAGAGAAAACAAATAAGTATTAACCTAACCAAATGTCAATCATGAGAAAAGTTTACTTCGTTATTTTATTTGCCTGTCTGTCGGTTGTAACCTTCGGGCAGACATTTATCTGGGAAGGATTTGATTCAGGTCAGATGCCTCCTACCGGGTGGACTCTGAACGGCTATGCAGCTCAATGGTCCATCAGTAACACGGCAAATGCTGGAGGAACACCTCCGGAAGCAATGTTCACCTACATCTCGGCCACGGGTGTCTCCCGGTTTATTTCGCCTGCCATTGACCTTACCGGGCTGACTTCAGTTCAATTTTCTTTCAAACATTATTACGACGATTATACAGGTGCCGGTCCCAAAGTTGGTGTAGCTACCCGGTCGGGTGGCGGTGCCTGGGCGATCGTTTGGGAGATCAACCCGACAACCAATGTAGGCCCTGAGCAGATAGACCTGGTCATCAGTAACAGCAATGTAGGAGCCACCGATTTTCAATTTTGCTTCTATGTGGATGGGAATATGTACAACATCGATTACTGGTACCTGGATAACATCCTCCTGTTCAACCCGTTGAATCTCGACGGCGCTATCACAATGATTTCTACCCCTTCATTCATTGGGGGACCGACCCCGGTTGAAGGAACCGTAATGAATATGGGATTGACAACCATTACTGGTTTGCAGATCGACTGGCAGTTGAACAATGGCCCGATTCATTCCACGACATTCACAGGATTATCCCTTCAAACCCTTGACACCTACAATTTTGATTGCACTGATCAGGTCAACGCGTCCATCGGCACTCATATCCTCACTGTTTGGATCAAGCTGGTGAATGGGATCGTCGATGATGACCAGAATAACGATACGCTGAGGAAAGTCATTAAAAAAGCCTGTAATATTATCCCGAGGAAACCCTGTTTTGAGGAGTTCACCAGTTCTACCTGTGCCCCCTGTGCTGCTTTTAATGCCAATTTCGTTCCCTGGTGCCAGCAGCATGATGATCAGATCACGTTGGTCAAGTACCAGATGAACTGGCCGGGCGCTGGCGATCCATACTACACCGCCGAAGGAGGCGTACGCCGCAATTACTATGGTGTGAGCTGGGTCCCCTGGCTGGTATGCAACGGATCCTTTACAGAGACCACTATGGGAGCTGTTCAAACAGCGTTTGATCTGGCACTGCTGCAGCCCGGATTGGTAGATCTTGTTGCTTCGCACAACCTGAGTGGCACCAACATGAATGTCAATGCTACCACATTACCTTTTGTGGACTTTACCAATGCAGTATTGCACATCATAGTGTTTGAATACATCACAACCGGCAACGTGGGGACCAACGGCGAAACGGAATTCCATCATGTCATGATGAAGATGATGCCTGATGCCAACGGTACTACCACCAATCTGAGCGACAGGCAACCATTTACGGTGGATGAAACCGTTGATCTTTCCGGTACGAACGTTGAAGAATGGGATGATTTGGGCGTACTGGTCCTTGTCCAGGATCTTGCTACGGCGGAGATCTACCAATCCATCTACTCTGTGGAAAATGGAGTATTCGGTACGGAAGCACGGCTGGATGACATCCTGATAGATGGAACCTCTCTTCCCGGATTCGACCCGGATGTTTTCACCTATGACGTTGAAGTCCCAGGTGGGGTATTGATTCCTCAGGTGACCGGACTTCCGATGGATCCAAACGCGACTGTCATCGTGGTGGATGCCACTACAATTCCGGGAACTACCACCATTGATGTGTTTGCTGAAGATCTGACTACGCATAACGTTTACAACGTCAACTGGATTTTTGCTGTCGGGCAGGATGAAGTCAAACAGGATGCGATTCGTGCCTATCCGAATCCAACAAACAGTTTTGTTTATATCCAGGGCGCCCTTCACGCCAGGGTCGCCGTATACACTGCAGCCGGCATCGAAGTGAAATCCATCGAAGATTTTACCGGAAATTCCATCAACCTGTCCGATCTTTCAGAGGGAGTATATATGTTGAGTGTACAAACCCAAAAAGGGAACCTGATTCAGAAGAAGATCGCCCTTATA
>JAZDGR010000151.1:0-5672 GCA_043806735.1 bacterium
ACGGTGAAGACGGAGACCGTATTCTCCAGCCCGTTGATCCGGCTTCGGAATGCTTTCTGGACCGGGATTCCCTCGAGCAGGTTTAGTGTGGCGGCCGGATGGAGATCGGAGATGACCGCGGATGCTATAAACCGGTCTCCATCAGATGAATTCACCTCAAACAATTCTCCGGTTTTGCGGATCTTCACGGCTTTCTTCTTCGGTAATACCCTCCCTCCATAGTGTTCGATCCCGGCCACCAGGCAATCGGCAATCTGCTGGCTTCCGCCAACGACCCGGCACGCAGAAGAGATAAATGAATGGTTGATAAGGGCAAATTGATGCAGGGGCGTGGTGGTGGGATTGCCGGCGTAGAGGAAGTTGTTGCCGGCCAGGACGCTGGATAAACTGATGCCGGATGCCGCTGCTTCTCCCGAGTACTCGGGATCGCAGTGACAATGATGCCGGATGCCGGATGTCAGGTTGTCGAGAAAGATGCTGGCTTTGATGGATCGGTAGATATCCGGGATTTGTTTCGAAGGTAGTTCCAGGTTGTAAAGGGGGTGGGAGAGGGCAATTTCGTTGAGTTTATCCGTATAACCTTTCAACGCTTTTTTGGAGCCGGGGAAGTAGGGGAGGAGTTGCTCCCGGAAGTTTTCAAGTCCTTGGGCCAAAGGGAATTCCTGTGAGTTTTGCAGCGGGTCATCATCACCGAATGAAATCCGGTCAAATCCGTCCGGATCCATCGGAAGGAACTCCAAACGGTCAGACAGGCCAAAGTATTTCCAATAGTTGTAAAGCGCCTGACCCGGTAAAAGGCTACCCAAATAGTGCATCCCAGTGTCGAACGTAAAGGTATCGCGACGAAAGGATTGGAGGCACCCCCCGAATTTCTTATGCTTCTCAAGCACCGTCACCTCAAGCCCTTCTTTGCTGAGTAAATAGCCCGCGAGAAGTCCGCCAAGGCCAGAACCGATAATGACAAAGTTATTCACTGTTCACTTTCCACTTTTCACTGTTCATTGTTCCCTGCAAAGATAGCACAGGAACGTGGTATTTAAAAAAATGCATATATTTGGGAGCATATTAGCTGTGCTGTTTAATACAGAAAATCGCAATTGTATGTCTCTCAACCATAGAAAAAAGCTGAACCTGCAAGACGGCTCAACCATTGCTGTCATTGGTGGCGGTCCGGCCGGAAGTTTTTTTACCTGGTTTATTCTGAGGTACGCCCGGGAATCGGGCATTACTATTCACGTCGACATTTTTGAGCCCAAGAACTTTAATTCCACAGGGCCTGCGGGTTGTAACAAATGCGGCGGGATTGTTTCCGAATCCCTGATCCGGATGCTCTCTGGGGAGGGGATCAGCCTGCCTTCCAATGTTATCCGCAGAAGGATCGGATCCTACACTCTTCACCTGGAACATGGGAAAGCGGTCATTGAAACGCCCTTTCTTGAGCAAAGCATTGCCTCCATGTTTCGCGGCCTTGGCCCGCGGGGGCCGGTGGATAGCGAGCAGTTGAGCTTCGACAACTTCCTTCTTGAACTCTGCAAACAAAAAGGGGCTACTGTCATTATTGACACATTGGTTGCAGCAGAGAATATGGATGCCAAGATCAAGCTCAGAACCACAAATTCGGGAGAGAAGCTATACGATCTGGTTGTGGGAGCGGTTGGACTTAATTTTCAGGCTATTGAAATTTTTCAATCCATTTGCCCTTCCTATTCTCCTCCCGAGGTTACGCGAACGCATATATCCGAAATCCACTTGGGGAAGGAAGTTATTGACAGGCACTTCGGCAATTCCATGCATGTGTTCCTGTTGAATTTGCCCAATGTCAAGTTTGGCGCACTGATTCCTAAAGGGAATTATGTGACGATGGTGTTGCTGGGAAAAAACATCACCCGGGAGGTAGTTGCAGGTTTTCTTTCGTCCGAAGCGGTAAAAGCCTGTTTCCCCCCTCAGTCCAATTTATCGGAAATTACATCCTGCCAGTGTTATCCGGTGATTAATGTCAGAGGGGGGAAGTCGGCATTTGCCGACCGGGCAGTGCTGATCGGAGATTCCGCTTCGTCGAAATTGTACAAGAATGGTCTGGGTGCGGCTTACATAACCGGGAAAGCCGCAGCAAAAACCGCTATATTTCATGGCATCTCCCAAAAGGATTTTCACAAATGGTATCGGCCCGTTTGTTCGAATCTGGATAAGGATAACGACTTCGGGAAGATCATCTTCACCATTACGTCCATCATTCAGAGATCGGGGATGCTGAAAAAAGGGATGTTGACGATGGTGATTCACGAACAGGAAAAAGCCAGCCGGAAACGGCCAATGAGCTCCATTTTGTGGGATACGTTTACCGGTAGTGCCCCGTATACATCCATTTTCAGCAGGAGCCTGAATCCTGCTTTCATTGTACTGTTTTTGTGGCACATAGTTAAAGGACAGTTTATAAAAACGAGTCGAACCTAATTGGAAAAGTTGTAGGTTTGCAAAGGAGTCAAACCAGTATGGAAACCAATCCGGGAAAAAGCGCAAAATTTCCATTGACCAGAACCAACAGCATTTTTTCTGATATCAGGTCCTATTTCCTGAATACTCCTAAAATCAAAACGCTGGTCAAATTTAACTCGAATGAGGACAGGCAAAGATACAGCGAGAGTATTATGCAACGGATTGGGATTGAGGTAGACCGTTACAAACTGTTAAATATTCACCGTATCGGGATCGAAGCTCCGGCAAGTTATCTTTTTCATGAGCTAATGAAGTGGGATGGAGATTCCCTGTGTTGGCCGAATCACATTGCCAAAGTCAACCTGCCGGATAATACCCTGAAGAAGCTTCAGATCACGCTTTTCGGAAGTTCCGGAACCACACTTGAAGGGAAACATGGAATCTTCCTGTTCCGTTTTCCGCAGTTATTTATGTTGAACGCCATTCGCATCCAGCCAACGCCTGACCAGTTTGAAACTGACAATGCACGTTATTTTTTATATGAGAGCAGCGGCGGATATCCGATCGGAGTTTTCTCGATTTACGTCCGATCTTCCATTCCTGAAAGGGGTGAGCATGAGATGTCACAATTGTTTTTCATGGTCGGATTCAATTTTTACGGAAAAGCTTCGTGGTCAAAATTAAACCTCGTCAACCGGATCTGGGAAGGAATCCACAACCGGGTTACCGCAAATGTTGCTAACCGGTTCAAGCAGTTGTGCGAGTGGAAGTTCGAGAATTTTAAAAACCCGTAATCAGTCCGCCTGTCCGCTCGTCCGCTTGTCCGCCTTTCCGCCTGATCACCATAAAAACATTCGACGTCTTTTTCCCCTGATCTATCAGCTCAAATGAGCAGCCGTACAATTCGGCCTGATGCCGGATTGCGCCGGCTGAAACAAACCAGAGTTGTTTGCGCTGATCCAGGGTTTGATTGAAATGTAGTACCCGGGTCGAGAAAAATTCGGTGAGGCGGGTCCGCCGATGGCGCTTTTGGAGATCGGAGTTCCCTTCGCGAAGCAGGATTACACCGCCGGGTTTCAGGTTTTCCATGCAGACTTGCAACAGGCTCGCTTGTTTATCGGGAGGAAGGTAATGAAGCACGTCTCCGAGTAAAATCCCGTCATGAGGAGAGATGGGATAGGTTGAGATATCCTGGCAGATAAACCTGATCCTTTCGTTCTTCAAAAAGCCGTTCAGGGCTATGGTGATCTTCTCTTGGTCATAATCTACTCCGGTCAGCGTCCGTTCATCTGAAGTTAGCATCAACAGGTACGTAATGTACCCGTACCCACATCCCAGGTCCAGTATTTCCCCTTGTTTAGGCAGCAATTCATGATACTGCCGGAAATTCTCCTCCAACTTAAGTTTTATCCGTACATACCATTCCAGTACCGGTCCTTTGAAAAGGTAATTTAGTTGGATGGTAAACCGGTGATAGGATGGAGTTTCATGCACTTCTTTAGTTTTTTTGTACTCTTCCTTGTAATACCCGCGAACCTGTCTGGTCCGCGCAGAATAGGTGGCGCTAAACCGGTTATCGTCAGGAGTGATCCTTGGGAGGATCTTCATAAACAACCTGCTGGGTTTTCCCCAGAAATTTCCTTTGCGAAGAAAGTCTCCGCTTCCAAAGATCAGAATCGGCAGGATGTCGATCTGCAGCTTCTCAGCGATGTAAAATGCCCCTCTGTGGAATCGCTGGATGTGACCATCTTTCGACCGGGTACCCTCCGGAAAGATCAGGATAGAATACCCATTGTCAATCCGCTGTTTGATGATCTCAAGTGAAGAATCGATTCCTTCAGCCATGGGCGGGAATCCGGCCAGGCGGGCAACCGGACCGAAAACCCAATGGCGATAGACCCATTTCGTAGTGAGGATCAGGATGTTGGGATTCAGCCTGAGCAAGGCGGGGGTTTCAATCAGCGACTGATGGTTGCTGATGATGATAGCGGGTTTCCGGAAGGTTTCCCCCACCTGATTTTCCACGCTGTGATACCGCGGGAAGTTCATCGCAATATAAAGTTTGCTGAGCGAGCAGAAAATCCGGTGGAAGAGTTGCTGCTTTTTCTTTTTGGAAAGAGGAAGCAGGGGACTTATTACCATACCGTAAACGACAAGGATCAGGGCGATCGTGGAGATAGGGATCCAGGCAATGAACAATGAATAGAGAAAATTGAACAGTGATACCGGAGAATTTCTCCCGGATGTTGGCTTGAAGAGGAACCAGCGGGCCAGCATCGATTGGTAAGCATAAGATACAAAGACAACCGAAATGATCCCGATGAGGGATACGAGGGCAATGGAGTTGAGCGCCGGATGCCGGGCAACGAACAGCGCAGCCACGCCGAATATTGTGGTGACTGAGGAGAGAAAAATGGATGTCTGATAGGTCTGCAACTCCCTCTTGCCGGTCCTGTACTCATTCAACAATCCCCTCATCATCAGGATGCTGTAGTCCACTCCCAGTCCGAAGACAAACGAACAAATGATGATGTTGAAGATGTTGAACCGGATCCCGAAGAGCCCCATGAACCCCAGGGTGATCAGCCAGCTGAAGAACATGGGAAGTGCGGTAGTGAACCCCAGTTCGATCCGTCCGAACGAAAGCAACAATAACCCCGATACGAAGATCATCGAAAGGGCGACAAGATGGTTAAAATCGATACGGACATTCTCTACAAACCGTCCGGTTAGATTCTGCCGATCAAACAGCACAAACTTTTTGTCACCCGAAAACGCTTGGTAAACCTCCGGTTTATCCTGTTCCTGTCCCTTGGCAACCGCGGTCACCATGGTCATTTCCGGAGTTACATGGATCCATTCCCCGAAAAGCATCTCTCTCAATTCGGCTGACTCTTCAAGTGTAACAGATGTATAGGGACTGGTAACCATGGAGGTAAATCCGTCAAAAGCCTTTGCGGAGAATCCCGTCCGGTGTCCGGCCTGTTGCAGTTCGTTCAATATCCGCGCCTTTCGGTTCGCATCCCAGAAGTGGTTCCAGCGTTGCAGCCGTGCCTGCTGAAGGGAATCGGAGAGCAGGAAATCGCTGATCCCGGAATAGGCTTCGATACGGTGCGTTGCTTTCAGGTTTTGAAGCTTTCTGATCGCAGTTTCATTTGACCGCAGGGCTTCGTCGAGGCTTTTTCCGGTCGAAACGATGTAGACATTTTTCAGGGAAGAGCCGGAGATCCGGCCCA
>JAZDGR010000152.1:0-7598 GCA_043806735.1 bacterium
GAAGGGTCGGTTTGGGGGCCGGGAGGCGACCGGGGATTGTACAAAACCACCGACGGCGGTAAGAGCTGGAAGAAGATCCTGGAGATCAGCGAACATACCGGAGTGAATAACATTCTCCTGGATCCCCGGAACCCGGATGTCTTGTATGCCTCTTCAGAGCAACGGCGCCGGCATGTCTTCACCAAGATCGGCGGCGGGCCCGAGACGGCCATCTACAAATCGACCGATGCAGGGACAACCTGGGAAAAGCTGACCGAAGGGATCCCTTCGGCGGATAAGGGGGGCATCGGCCTGGCCATCTCCCCGGTCAACCCCGATGTAATTTACGCGATCATCGAGGCATCCGGCGATGCAGGCGGTTTCTTCCGGAGCGAAAACCGGGGGGCGACCTGGCAGAAGATGAGCGACCATGTGGCCCAGGGACAATACTACAACGAGATCTACTGTGTTCCGAAGGATGTGGATAAGGTCTTTTCGGTGGAGACGGTGTCGCAGGTCACGGAGGACGGTGGAAAAACCTGGCGCCCTATAGGGAATAACAAACGCCATGTAGATGACCATGCCTTGTGGATTGATCCCGGCGAACCCGACCATTTCCTGATCGGGGGCGACGGCGGCATCTACGAAACCTATGACGGTGGAAAGGAGTTCCTCTTTAAATCCAATCTCCCCGTTACGCAGTTTTACCGGGTACAGGTGGATAATTCGGTACCGTTCTACTATGTTTACGGGGGCACGCAGGATAACAACAGCCTAGGCGGCCCATCGCGGAACACTAATGGGGCAGGCGTACTCACCGACGAATGGTTTGTGACCAATGGAGGTGACGGGTTCTGGTCGCAGATCGATCCGGTGGATCCGAATATTGTCTATGCCGAAGCCCAGTATGGCTATATGGTACGGTATGACCGGAAGAGCCAGGAAGCGGTGGATATCCGTCCCGAACCCCCGAAGGGCGATTCCAGTTACAAATGGAACTGGAACACCCCGCTCATCATCAGTCCGCATTCCCACACCCGCCTGTATTGCGCCGCGAACAAGGTTTTCCGCAGCGATGACCGCGGCAATACCTGGCAGGTGATCAGCGGCGATCTCACTGCCCGGATCGACCGTAACACTTGGCCGGTGATGGGCAAATTCTGGAGCATCGATGCCGTGCAGAAAGATGTCTCCACTTCCCTCTACGGCGAGATCATTTCGCTCGATGAGTCGCCGGTGAAGGAAGATCTGCTGTATGCAGGCACCGACGACGGGTTGATCCAGGTGACGGAAGATGCCGGTAAACACTGGACGAAGATCAGCGAGTTCCCGGGAGTTCCGGCCAACACCTATGTGAGCGACATCCTGGCTTCCCGGTTTGATGAAAACGTAGTTTTCACTTCGTTTGACAACATCCTGCGGGACGATTTTAAGCCCTATCTCATGAAGAGTGTTACTAAAGGAAAAACCTGGATCTCTATCGCCGGAAACCTGCCTGATAAACAACCCATCCATACCATCCAGCAGGATTTTGTCAATCCCGATCTACTCTTTGTCGGCACCGAATTCGGGTGTTTCTTTACCGTTGACGGAGGGCAGAACTGGATCCAACTGAAGTCGGGGATCCCCACCATCTCGGTCAGGGACATCGCCATTCAGAAGCGGGAGAACGACTTGGTGCTGGCCACATTCGGACGGGGTTTTTTCATCCTGGATGACTACACCCCCCTCCGTTCACTGACCAAAGAGGTGCTGGATCAGCAGGGGTATATCTTCCCGGTAAAAGATGCTCTGATGTACCTTCCCACGGATGTAAAAAACGGACAGGGGTCGACGGTTTACATCGCCAAGAATCCGGATTTCGGAGCCATCTTCACCTATTCTATTAAAGAGGTTCCAAAAACAAAGAAGGAGATCAGGAAGGAGCAGGAGAAAAAGCTCTTTGAAAAGGGGTCCCCCATTCCGCAGCCAGCCGAGGCCGAACTGCGGGCCGAAAAGAACGAGGTTTCTCCCTATGTGACTTGTACCATCACCGATGCTTCGGGCACGCCTGTGCGGGTTTTCAGCAAGTCAGCATCCAAGGGGATCTCCCGCGCAAACTGGGATTTGCGTTACCAGTCGACCCGGTCGGTGGAAGGGGGAGAGCAGTACGATCCGCTGAAAGACAATGGTAGCGGTATCCTGGCCATGCCGGGAACCTATTTTGTCACCCTCTCGATGACTGCAGGAGGAGAAACGAAGGGTGTGGCAGGTCTGGTTGAATTTCACGTAGTACCATTAAACAACACCTCTTTGCCCGCTGCCAACCGGGCGGCCATGGTTGCATTCCATACCCAGGTGGCCGAGCTATCCCGTGTGATGAGAGGCACGGAGGCTTACGCGAAAACCCTTTACACGCGGACCACCGCACTTCTCGCCGCTCTCCACAATACCCGCGGAGCACCTCCTGCGTTGATCCAACAGACCCGGAATCTTCAGCTTCAGCTGGATGAGATCCTCAATGTAAAACTGAACCGCCGGAGCAACAAACCGAGCGACGAGGAGAATCCGCCGGCACTGGTGCCGTTGAATGACCGGTTGGGCAAGCTGACCTGGATCTCCTGGTCTACTACCGGCGATCCCACCCAAACGGCAAAGGATGCCTACGCTATTCTGGAAGTCGAATTCCCCCCGGTCTACGACCAGATCAAACAGGTCGGGGAAGTGGAGTTGCCTGCGCTGGAAAAAGCTGCCGAAGAGCTGGGTGCGCCGGTTACGCCGGGGCGATTGCCGGTGTGGAGGAAGTAGCCCCTAAATCCCCTTTTACCCCCAAACCCCCTAAAGGGGGCTTACTCCTCCTTTCAGGAGGATAATCCCGCTTTGCGGGAAAAAGTCCCCTTTAGGGGTTTGGGGGCAAGTCGGGGTTTGGGGGCAAATTACCTATAGAATTCGCTAAGCTTCCTGACGATGTAATCGATCTCTTTGGGTTTCAGGCTGTAAAAGAAAGGCAGGCGGAGAATCGTGTCGGAAAAATGCTGGGCATTGGGAAGGGGACGTCCGTCGTGGCGGCCCTGGTAATAGGGGCTGGCATGAAGCGGGAAATAATGGAAGACAGCCTGGATCCCGTGCTTTTTCAACTGATTCAGCAAAGCATCCCGGACGGAGCGGTCGGCTGTTTCCACGTAAAACATATTTCCGTTGACGGTTGCGTATTGCGGAATGACAGGCCGTTTCAGGAATCCCTTCTCCTCCAGTGAAGCCAGCTTTTCATGGTACTCCCACCAGATCCATTTCCGCTGACGCTGGATCTGGCGGAACTGCCTGATCTGGGCATATAGAAATGCGGCCATGGCATCGGAAGGAAGAAAAGAGGAGCCGATGTCAACCCACTGATATTTATCTGCTTCGCCCCGGTTAAAGGCTGCCCGGTTTGTACCTTTTTCCCAGATAATCTCAGCACGGCCGACGAAAGGTTCATGGTTGACCGTGATCATCCCTCCTTCCCCGGCGATGATGTTCTTTGTTTCATGAAAGGAGAACGCTCCGAGATGGCCGATCGAGCCGAGGGGTTCGTCTTTGTAGTAGGATTCCACGGCATGCGCCGCATCTTCGATCACAACCAGGTTGTGCTTCCCCGACAGTTCCATGATCCGTTCCATCTCGCAGGCCAGTCCGCTGTAATGAACCACTGCAACGGCTTTCGTCCTGGGTGTGACCAGCCGTTCAATCTCTCCGGGGTCGATGTTGGGGACATCCGGGAGGGTATCGGCAAAAACCACGTTGGCGCCCCGGAGGAGAAACGCATTGGCTGTCGACATGAAGGTAAAGGAGGGAACGATCACTTCATCGCCGGGTTGCACGTTGCAAAGGATCGCTGCCATCTCCAAGGCATCGGTGCAGGAGGTGGTAAGGAGCGCTTTGCGGAAGCCGAAATGCTCTTCAAAAAACCGGTGGCAGAGTTTTGTGAATTTTCCGTTGCCTGCAATGGTTCCCGACAGGGCAGCCTGCACCATGAACTTGATGGAGATGAGGGGGAAGTAAGGTTTGTTGAAGGGAATGATCATAACTGGTGAGGTGGTGAGTTTGTGAGTTTGTGAGTTTGTGAGTTTGTGAGTTTGTGGGTTTGTGAGTTGATGAGTTGATGAGTTTAGCGTATTTTTGTACGAAGATAGTAAAGATTTATTGTGTTCATCTCTTGGTGGCGAAGCGATCATTCTTCCAAGACATTTTAAGCGTATTCGGCAGTAACCTATCCGTGACCCTCAGCAACCTGCTGATTGGGATCCTGTTATCCAGGATCCTGGGGGCGGCCGGATCCATTGCCTTCCTTTTTGTCTATTCCCGCATTACCCGGATGCCGGTTGTGCAACTCTTCACCTTCCGGCGCAGCGATTTTTATTTTTTTCGCGACATCAAAACCCTTGTCCAACTAAAACGAACCAGGAATCATGGAACTTAACGACATCCGGAAAATTCCCATGTTTTTTATTCTGGGCCGGCCACGGTCGGGGACTACGTTGCTGAGCGCGCTGTTCGACGCCCACCCAAACGTGAAGATCCCGCCCGAATTCCCCATTTTTCTGAGCCTGGTTCAACGGTTCAAACGGGTGAAACGATGGGATGAAAAAACCCTCCGCATGTTTGTCGAACACATCTACACAAACAATGTATTCAACCACCGCACTCTGGAGAACCTGAAGGTGGACCGGGAGGCGCTCACCGCCAACCTGCTGAGTCTGGGCCCGGAAGCTTCGCTTGCAGATCTGCTGAAAGTGTTTAACTACAGTACCTATTCCCTTTTCCCCAAAAACCAGATTCGGCTGATCGGGGATAAAAATCCGCTCTATTCCATATACATCAGCCGGTTCCTGAACGTCTTTCCTGATGCCCGATTCGTATGTATCACCCGGGATTACCGCGACAATTTCATTTCGATGCAACATCTGGCCGATCTGAAACTGGAGGCTCCCATTCTCTCTTTACAGGTCACCCGCTGGCGTTTTGTGGCCCGGGAATTCCTGCAGTACAAAAAACGGTACCCCGACCGGTTCTACCTCGTGCGGTACGAGGATGTGGTCACCCGCCAGGAAGAGGCCCTGCGGGGGGTATGTGGCTTCCTCGGACTCCCATTTGATCCGGCTGTGTTCGACTTTTTCAAGAAGAAAGATGAGACCCTCCGGATCTATCCCAAAGAACTCGTTGAACGGATTCACAAAAGCCTCATGAACCCCATCAATCCAAGCCGGATGGGACTCTGGAAAAAAGAGCTCACCCCACGGCAAGTCCGGGTGGCCGACCAGGTGGCCGGAAAATATACCGATCTCCTGGGTTACCAGCGGGTGGATCCGGCCTTTCACCCATTCATCTATCTGCGAACAAGACCTCTTGCGATATATGGAACCCTGCTGTTTAAATTTTACCAGTTCGGGTCCTATCTCCCCTATAAAATAAGTGGCTGGATCTCAATACGATTATTGATCCTGGTCAGAACCTACAACTTTTTTGTCGGAAAAAAATAACTATGTCGTCTGTACCTGTTTTTTTTATCTTAGGTCGTCCGCGATCCGGAACCAACATGAACGGACAGCCTTTTGAGGCTCCCAACCTTTGCCTGCAGGTTTCGCGCTGGAAATATGTCGCCAGACGTTTCCTGAAATATCAGAAGAGCTATCCTGACAGGTTCCACCTCATACGATATGAAGACCTGGTCACACAACCTGAATTATCTGTCAGGAAGCTGACGGAGTTTCTGGGAATATCTTATGAATCCTCGGTGTTTGATTTTTACCTTTACAAGGAACATATCATTCAAACCTATTCCCTGGAGAATATTCAGAAATATCATAAAAACCTGATGGTTCCCATCCATGCTGGCAGGGTAAATATGTGGCGGGAAAAGTTAACTCCTGAACAAATCAAAGCTGCCGATGGCATGGTATTGTGTTCTGCTGTTTCAACTCCTTGAGGCCGGAATTTACTTTCCCTATCCGATCAGAAAATGGTTGGCTTCCAACCTGAGAAACCTGGTCAGGTTATACGGAGCAATAACTGGCAACAGGGTCACTCACTGAGGTAGTAAAACCGTCCCTGGGCGTTCTCTTCAATCTTCGTGATCCACGGGATGTTGGGCAGGTTATCCTCTACGAACGTTTCCAGTTCAGTCCCCAGATCATCGGGTTCCAGCTGGTATACCGCCGTGGTATCGCCTCCCGCCATGACCGTGAGCGCCTTGATCAGTTTCCGGGATTTTTTTTCAAAGTTCTCTTTCCGCAATATATAGAGCTGGTTCTCCACATTTTCCTGTCCTTCGCAGAGCTCATATCCCAGGCTTTTGTTGTACTGGATGGCGCGGAGGTTGGTTTTGAGGATATGGGCATTGTAGTGGTCCCAGCCAAAGATGCGGAAGAACATATCCGTGAGCATGATGGAGACAATCGACGGCACAAAGGTGCTCCAGTATTTCTCATCCGGAATGAAGATACCGGATTCCAGTTTCCGGATATTCCAATCGATGTTTTTTACATTGATTACGCCAATTTTTTCTCCGTTGTAGATCATCACGAAGTAAAAATTATTCAGGTTGGAAACCGACCTGAACCACTCCTTCTGCATTTCGGGAGTGATGTATTCCCTGTATTCGTATCGTTCCACGATCTGCGGGGAATTTCTCCATTGCCGGACCAGTTCAATATCCTCCTCTTTGAGGCGGACGATGGTGACGCCGAATTTTGTGTATTTCATAGCTAGAGGATTTTGCTGATGGAAAACGGGGGTTTCCGGTTCTGCACCTGGTAGATCCGGCTGAGGTACTCTCCGATCACGCCCAGACTGAACAGGATAATGCTGGTGGAAAAGAGGATGGCAACGATCAGCGAGGTATATCCCAACGGCACGTTGAAGAGCCACTTTTTGATGATGTGAAATACCCCGTAACAAAAGGTGATCAGGGAAAAGAGAAAGCCTCCGTAGACCAGGAATTTCAATGGAACCATGGTATAATACAGTAAAATATTGGCCATCAGATGGATCAGTTTCCGCAAGGAATAACCAGATTGTCTGTACTTCCGGGGGAGGTGAACCACCTCTGCAAAAGAGATGTCATCGGTATACCAGTGCAGGATCTCATCCAGGTAGATGAAGTTTTGCTGATGCTCCCGGATCTTCTGAACAAGATCCCTGGTCATCAGTCTGAAGGAAGAGCCTTCGCCGGGGGCATTGTGAAACAACCGGGAACTCTTTTTCAAGGAGGCGCTTCCCAGATTCCTGACTTTCGAATGGCTTTTCCGGGAGTGAAATCCATATACCAGGTCCACCGGAGTGGATTCCATAGTTCTGATCAGTTTGGGTATCTCGGATGGAGGGGTTTGAAGGTCGTCGTCGATGGTGATCACAAAATCTCCTTTGGCAAATCCCAGGCCGCAGAGGGTGGCGTTGTGCTGGCCAAAGTTCTTGCTCAACCTGATCGCCGTGACCGGGTTGCCAAACGTTACCTTCAGTTTCCTCAACACCTCCCAGCTCCCGTCCCGGCTGCGGTCCTCCACAAAAATGATTTCGAAGCGCTCATTCCTCTCCGCAAACACGGCTTTAATCCCGAGGAAAAGCTCTTCGAGCGAGAGTTCGCTGTTGTAGACGGGGACGAC
>JAZDGR010000153.1:0-7449 GCA_043806735.1 bacterium
AATATTTCACCCGACCTTATAGAACTGAGAAAAATAGAGGCGAATCTCAAGGCGATAGAGAAATGGAACGGAGTTCTCCCCCAGGTTACAGGGGCTGGCGCAGTGCCATTCATTGGCGTAGGGGAGATACAGAAAAAATAAGGGAATTAATAAATAAAGAACCCCAGTGATTAGATATATTATTCTGGCTGCAGTTGCAGGTATTGTAGGTGCCATTTTAGCCAGACCAAAAGGGCGCAGCCTTATATTGTGGTTTATCTTATGTGCAATAGTTCCGCTACTTGTTATTGCTATTGCGCTGCTTCCATCAGTGATTGCTAAAGGATTTACCAAAAAATGCCCCCACTGCGTAGAGATTATTAAAGAAGATGCGACAGTATGCAAATACTGCGGAATGGGTCTTTAGCGTTTTTGGATTTCAAAACTTGTGGTGAGATCTTCGACTTTGCCTCGTACTCGCGAAGTTGCGCTTCCTTCAAAAGTTTGTAGCGTGGGTTGATTACGCAAAAGAAAACCAGCCCATAATAATGACAAAAGATAACATACACAAAGCTGACAAAGGGTTATTTTATCAGCGACATGACATATCTACCTGCTTGTTTAGAAACTTTAATAGCGGCTTTATTCGTGCTGCGTATTGACAATTTGTGTAGGTGGTTCATTTTTAATCGGACAGTTTACAGAGAAATCTAAATCATATTTACCCGAATACTTTCTTCAGCAGTTCGGTTGTCCGGGCGACAGGATCCTTCCGGATTTTTAACTCTTCCTTTGCAATCATGACGAACAGGCCGGCAATTGCTTTGTCGGTTACGTAACCGGTTAAATCGGGATTCTGTTTCTTGACAAAAGGGATCTGGTTGTATTGATTTATCACATCAGCCCAAAGTCGCGTGGCATCGACCTTATCGAGCGATGCTTTAATGATCGGGGTGAATTTTGCTTTCAGCTCTGGGGAAGTCGTTCGTTCAAGGTAACGGGTTGCCGCATCATTGCTTCCTCTCACGATCTGGATGGCATCGCTGATGCTCATATTGGTGATGGCGGCAATAAAAACAGTTTCAGCGCTTTTTGCCGCATCCTCCGCAGCATGATTGATCGAAGCGACCACATTATCCACCTCGCTGCCGAGCCCGAAAGCCTTGAGTTTCGTTTCAATGTCCCGGGCATTTTCAGGGAAGGGGATCTTGATTTCAGGGTTTGCAAAATAACCGTTTACCCTGGAGACAATTTTCACGCTTTCACCGGTTCCCTTCACCAGGGCCTCTTTGATACCAGCCACAGCATCTTTTTCGGTCAGCCCGGGTTTTACCGGGTCGGTGATCAGTTTGATCTCGATGGGGAACTGGGCCTTCAACCCGCAGGTGAGAAGGCTTGGAAACAAACAGATAAAAAGGAATAGCTTTTTCATAAGACTTTGGTTTTAAAACCGTATGGTATATTCATAGGTAACCGGAGGATTATGATCCGGCTCCTGCCCCTTTTGTTCCTTCCCGGTCTCTTTTTTCCCGGTCACTGTATAGGTGATACCCGTTTTCGGAAGGATGAAATTAATCTTTGTTTTGGTTGTCATTTTCACCCGCAACCCCCTGTTCTTAACCTTTTCAAACCGGAGGGATCCGATCAGGCGAAGTGCTTCCTCATCACAGCTATAATCCAGCCCTTTGAGAACCCTTGCGTTTTGCACCAAACCATCATCGAGAATATCATATTCCACGATAACACTGCCCTCCACGCCGGCTTCCAGTGCAGCCTCCGGGTAACGGAGATTTTCGGAAATATACTTCCTGAAAGCCTCGGTACCGCCCGTGTACCTGGGCAGTTTAATAAAATTCTTTTTCTTCTGACGATTCGACATGGTGTGTAAAGATAATGTTTATATATCGATTCCCTTATGCAACATTGTGTGCAGCCTGGCAGATGGTTCAGAAATCAGGACCAACAGGGACAAGCAGAAATATGTTGAATCTACCTGCCGTTCATACAACTCTTTCCCCATTTATTTTGTCTAGTCATAAACTAAGGACCGTTCTTTGAGAAGGTGGTGATAAGCTTTTTTAGTTTATATTTACGGGATTAATCCCCTTTACGGCATTGGATTCAGAAAAAGAGCTTATCGACCGGTGTCTGAACCGGGATCCTAAAGCACAGGAATCCTTGTACAGCAAATATGCTTCCAGGATGTTCGGAATTTGCCTGCGATACGCAGGAGATGGCATGGAGGCACAGGACATGCTCCAGGAAGGATTCATCCGGGCGTTCCGGTACCTGAAGGACTACCGTTTTGAAGGTTCTTTTGAAGGATGGCTCCAACGAGTTTTTGTGAACACAGCCATTAACATTAAGCGGAAGGGGTTGAAATTTCAGTCGGAAGATAGTACAGATGAGAAAGCTCGACAAATTGATACGTGTGAGGATGCGATATCAAAACTGTCACAGCAGGAATTGATGCAGATGATCCGGGAGTTGCCCACCGGGTACCGCATGGTGTTCAACCTTTTCGTCATCGAAGGGTTCAGCCATAAGGAGATTGGAAAACTGCTGGGGATTTCTGAATCTACCTCGAAATCACAACTTTGGTGCGCAAAAAGAAGCCTGAGAATGCGAATATTGAAAAACGGATATGGGGACGGAAGAACACGATAATAGATTCAACCGGATCTTCCGCGAGAAGTTCGGTTCCTTCGAATCCGAACCTCCTGCGGAAGCATGGGAAGCCATTCGAAAGAAGCTTCCGGTTGGGATACCTTCAGCCGGACAGGGAGCTGGTTGGGCCGACTGGCTTGGCCGGTTGTGGCCAAAGCACAAACTCTATCCTGCACTGGCTGTTCTGGCCTTGCTGTTGGTCGTTGTTCTGATTTGGGTCAGTCGGAAAGAGACTCACAACCTGAGCGGAACAGCCTATGTTGAAGGAAAGGCTTTGTGTCGCGGTACCGCGTTTCTTTTCCGGGTGCATGACACACACAGGCCCCTCGATTCCGTCAGTTTTGTGGGCAAAACAGAGGTGGATACATCAGGCAGATTTTCGTTCAGGCGACTCCCTTCCGCAAAGTACCTGATCCGGATCCTAACACCACCGGATGGGGGCTATCGTCCCAGGTTTCAGTTCGGGTACTCCGGCGATCAGCTCTGCTGGGATATGTCGGAACTGATCAGCCTGGTGGGTGATCTGGAAAATTACATCGTCAATATTCCCGAACTGATTCCCCGGCAGTAAGTTTTATTCCGCGAACCATTCGGCATAAGAGGTCTCGGTTTCCCGCAGTTTCAGTGAATAAAGAGAAACACCCGGAGGAAGGGCTTGTTGGATCCGTCCGGCAAAATCGATCAGCAGGTTTTCACTCGTAGGCTGGTAATCCACCAGGATCACATTGGAAAAGGTTTCTCCCAGCTTTTTCAGTTCATCCAGGTTAAGGTCGGAAGGCAGGATCAGGGCATGATCCATCCGGTCAATTACTTCGCGTTTCATGATGTTCTTCAATTCGCTGAAGTCGAGGATCATCCCTCTCTTCGGCGACTGGTGACTGGCGACCGGAACACCGGTTACTGTGACGGATAACTTATAGGAATGGCCATGGATATTCCGGCAGGGGCCGTCATAACCTTTCAGAGCATGAGCCGCTTCAAAAGAAAACTCTTTGGTGATCCTTAGAGAATCCATTGGGAAGGATTTCAATTACACAAATATACAGTTTTTCTTATAACCAGATGACCCTGGCACCACTGCACCACCGCACCACGGCACCACTCTTCAAATAACCCCAACATGATCCAGTACAATTTTTACCCCGATCAGGATCAGGACTACGCCGCCAAAGATTTCGGCAAACTGGGGATGGATGATCCTGGTCTTCGCGCCAAGTTTAAAGCCGGCAATGGAAACAAGAAATGTAACCAGCGTGATGAGGATGCATGCCTGAACGATAGGTACATCAATGAAACCAAAACCGATCCCGGTGATCAGCGCATCGATGCTGGTAGCTACCGAAAGAGTCAGCGCCACCCTGAAGTTCCGGATATCCACAGATTTGTCTTTGCCATCCATTGAAAAAGATTGAAGGATCATCTTTGCACCTATGAAAGCCAGGATGGAAAATGCAATCCAGTGATCGACAGCCGAGATCAGCTCTTTCATGGACGAGCCGGCCAGCCAGCCCAGAACCGGCATCACCCCCTGAAACAACCCAAAAAAGAGAGCCGCTGTCAGGACATCTTTCCATTTCAGCCGTGCCGTAACACCAAAACTGATCGCTACGGCAAAACAATCCATGGAGAGACCCAGGGCGATTAGGAGAAGTTCAACGAAGGACACCTTTTAAAATGACGAATTACGAATTACGGGTAGATCAATTTTACCATTTCTTCGAGGTAGCGGGCATCGACTTCATCAAATGAGTTTAGCTCTTTGCTGTCGACATCCAGAACTCCCAGGATTTTTCCGTTTTGGTCCTTTACCGGCACCACGATCTCGGAATTGGAGCGGGAGTCGCAGGCTATGTGTCCAGGGAATTTGTGGACATCAGGTACCACGATGGTTTTTCCCTGGTTGATTCCGGCCCAGCAAACTCCTTTGTTTTTCTCAAGGACCTGGCACGAAAGCGCGCCCTGGTAATTTTTCACAGTTAACTCTCCATTCCTCAGGAAGTAAAAACCTGTCCAGAAATAGTAGCTAAACTTGTGATGCAGCAAGGCGATGATGGTGGCCATGCGTGCATCGGGATCCTTTGTTTTGGTGAGCAGCTGGCCAAGCTGATCAAGGATGCGTCGGTAGAGGCGTTCTTTTTTTTCCGGGGTCATTCGACACCTCCCTTGAAAGGCAGGTTCACCTCTGTATCGAACGCTTCATCAATGGTACAGTCCACAGCTCTGGCACGCCGGAACTCAATATGGCCTTTGGTGGTGTCAAAATGGGACTTTCCGGGAATAATATCCCCCTCTTTCACCAGCACCGAAAAGAGGACATTCTCTGCAGCACGCCCCTGATGGGTCGGCAGGAAAAAAGGGAATCCTGTAAGTTCCCTTACAGCATCTTTGAGTTTGTAATAAGAGGTAGCGCCGGCATAACTTTCATCCCCCTTCATGATCTCAGCCCATTGCCTGTCGCTCATCGCGCCGGTTCCCGAATCGGGCAGGAGGTCGATGTAAACCTGATCGCTCCGGAGCTGAAACAGGTTGAAGTGCGCCTCCCGTATCCAGTGTTCCCGCTCTTCCCGTGTGCTTCGCCGGATCGATTCAACGACTTTTATTTTATAAGATTCTGCAAATGGGATCTCCATACTATTCCGGTTAAATTTACGTGTGCTAAAATAGAGATTTTTTTAATTGAATTTTTACCTTACTGTTTGTTCAGTTCCCAAAATTCCTGTACGTTTGTTAGCAGAAAAACAAAGCCTAAATAAACCGGAGGATTTGAACATGACCAACGCTGGAAATACGACAAAAAAAGTATTGACGAAACTATCGGATCTTGACGAACTCGCAAAACGTTCAATCAAAAAAAAGAAACTGGTACTGGCCGTAGCACAGGATGAACACTCCCTGGAAGCGGTGACTGCCGTGGTAAAACAAGGACTTGTGGCCGCCATCCTGGTTGGCTCGGAATCGAAGATCCGGAGTCTCGCCGAAAAACTGAAACTGGATATCTCGGGAATGACGATTGTTCAGGAAGAAAACGATAACAATGCAGTGAAACTGGCTGTGAAGATGGTTCACGACGGAGAAGGTGATATCCTGATGAAAGGGAATGTACCTACCGCCACCTTACTCAGAGGGGTTCTTGACAAGGAGTGCGGATTGAGAAAGAGCGATGTCCTTTCGCATTTTGCCTTGTTTGAAATACCCACCTATCACAAACTGCTGGGTTTAACGGATGCTGCGATGGTAATTGCCCCGGATCTCAAAACCAAGGTAGCGATCATCAACAATGCAGTGGATTTCATGAACCGGTTGGGCATAGTCAATCCCAAAGTAGCTATGCTGGGAGCTGTGGAACTGGTCAATGAGTCAATGCCTGCAACCATGGACGCTGCCATTATTGCAAAGATGAACCAGCGCAAGCAGATCAGGAACTGCATCATTGACGGTCCGCTGGCTTATGACAATGCAGTCAGCCTGCAAAGCGCCACACACAAAGGAATCGTCAGTGAAGTGGCCGGGGATGCAGATTTGCTGGTGGTTCCCGATATTGAAGCCGGAAATGTTCTGTACAAGGCCTATGGATTTTCCTGCAATGCCAAACTGGCTGCAAATATTCTCGGAGCTGCGGCGCCTATCGTCCTCACTTCCCGGTCAGACACCGAAGAAGCCAAACAAGCCAGCATCATCATGGCTGCGGCTGTAAACTAATCGAACCCTATGTCGAAAAAACTCTTCCTTACGAAGCCTCTCCACACCTTGATGGAAGAGGCGTCGGACAACAAACACGGATTGAAAAAAACGCTGTCGGCCATGAACCTCACCACGCTGGGGATCGGGGCCATCATTGGCGCAGGGATTTTTGTCCTCACAGGCCAGGCTGCCGCCCAGTACGCGGGACCCGCCATCGTGATCTCGTTTATCATATCCGGATTTGCCTGTGCTTTTGCCGGGTTGTGTTATGCCGAATTTGCCTCCATGATCCCCATCGCCGGAAGCGCGTATACCTATTCCTATGCCACCCTGGGGGAATTTATTGCCTGGATCATCGGATGGGACCTGATCCTGGAGTACCTGTTCGCGGCTTCTACCGTTTCCGTGGGATGGTCGGGGTATATGGTGAGCTTCCTGAAAGATTTCGGAATCCACATCCCAACTGCTTTTGCGCACGCTACAGGAACCACGCTGGTGGAACTTCCGGGAGAGGGTTGGAGGGAGCTTACAAAGCAACTTTCGGCAAGCCTCACATCTCAGGGGATCGTCGCTGATTCGCTTCCCCACATGACGGCCGTGATAAACCTTCCTGCCATGTTCATCATTGCGGCGATCACCCTCCTGCTGATCATCGGGATTAAAGAATCGGCCGGTTTTAACAATGTTATGGTACTCATCAAAGTAGCCATTATTTTGTTGTTTATCGCAGTCGGTTTTGCGTTTGTTCAATCCGGCAACTGGGATCCCTTTATCCCCAAAAATACCGGAACGTGGGGTGAGTTCGGGATCTCCGGAATTCTCCGGGCCGCCGGGGTGATATTCTTTGCCTACATCGGCTTTGATGCCGTATCTACGGCAGCGCAGGAGGCCAAAAATCCGCAAAAGGATATGCCTGTCGGGATCATGGGCTCGCTGGGTGTCGCTACCTTCCTCTATATTCTCATGGCCATCGTGCTGACTGGGATCGTTAGTTATACTTTACTCAATGTATCTGATCCCGTTGCGGTAGGAGTGGATGCCATGGGAGAGAAAATGTTCTGGATGCGGCCCATTGTCAAGATTGCCGCAATTGCCGGCTTGTCGTCGGTCATTCTGGTCATG
>JAZDGR010000154.1:0-2533 GCA_043806735.1 bacterium
AGGTAAATATTCATTAGCCTGGAGGCAAGGACCATTGGCTTGGCAGAGGTCGCATTATAACTGATCACAATGGTGACATTTTCCGATGGACAATACCCGGCCCAGTTTTTGTATCCAGGGATAGTTCCGGTATGGCCCCACATCGGAGGATTGGTTTTAAACATGATTCCCAGGCCATATTCTTCACAATCTTCACCCGGAGCAAGAATCGTCGTGAGCCGCTGAGCCTGTGTTTCCGCTTTCAGCAAGGTGCCTTTGTACAGATGTTCGACCCAGGCTTTCAGGTCATATACATCGGCAATCATGGCGCCGGCAGCGCCTGCCATGGAAGGATCATACACCTGAGCTACATCGGGCATGACGGATGTATCGCTTTCCCATACCCAATCATAGCCGTGAACAAAAGACCCCGGTATACTAACATCGGAAGGATAGCTCGTATTGATCAGGTGAAGGGGATCGAGTATCCGCTGCTGAATTTCCGTAGCGAGGGAGTTTCCGGTGATCTGCTCAATGATCAACCCGGCGAGAATGGTATTGGTGTTTGAGTACTTGAAATCCGTTCCGGGAGAAAAATAAAAAGGCTCCGATTTAACCAGATCGGCCAATTCCTGTCCGGTCCACTTTTTTAACGGATTGGTTATCAGACTATACATGTACGGCATGGTTTCCGTATAATCTGGAATGCCGCTGGTGTGATTGCACAGCATCCGGATGGTAATGCTGCCGGCCATTGGAAAATCCGGAAACCAGGTACTGATCTTATCTGAAAGGTTTATGCTATTTTCATCTGTAAGCTGGAGAAGAACCGTGTATGTATAGGTTTTGGTAATACTCCCGATCCGGAATTTCATGGTTGGTTCCGGCTTTTCACCGGTAGCCACGTTGGCTTTGCCTTTTCCGGTTACCCACTGAAGATTCCTGTCGGGAGCCCAGATCCCAACGATCATACCGGGTATCCGGGTATTGGCCAGTATTGAATCGCTCACGCGTTCCCATTCGGAAACCATCTGATCATTCAGAATTTTATCCGGATCGTTCTTTTTACAGGAACAAACCGACATTAACACTAATCCCAGAATCAAACTGAAAAAAACTGATGTAGATTTCATTGTAAAATACATTTTCGTGTAATACTATTTATGCCGCTTTGGATCCGGAAAAAATAGACTCCGGGTTTGACATTTTCTGCATTCCATTTAATGGTATATCGTCCGGCTTGTTGAGGCTGATCGAGAAGCGTTTTCACGAGTTTCCCGGTCAGGTCATAAACCGATAGAGAAACAGCAGCGGCTTTCTCCAGACGGTACGATATCGTAGCCTGGGATTTAACGGGATTGGGAAAGATCTGTTCAATGGTCAGGTTTGCGGCGCCTAGATCCTGTTCGTCGATTCCTAACGCGGAATTAAGTTCCTGGATTGCGTAATTCAATTCAACATCTATACTGTCGATATACAATTGATCGATGACCGTAGTGTTCAGAGGAACACGGATGTCGGGTACGACACCGCCCTGCATGGTTGAATCGCTATCGAGCTGGATTTTCAAATTCTTGTCCAGGGAGCGTCCTACGGGGAATCTTAAGTATAGATCATCGGGTGGAGGGTAAAGAAAATGGATCGACCACCATTCCATCATGCCAAAAGAACCATTACTTCCGTAGAAGCTGACCACTTTGTTATTGGGTAACCTTTGCAGCGACATCGGAATCCCCTCTCCGGAACTGATATTGCGCGGGCCTACAAGAACCATCACCGGGTTTGAATAATATAAGCCCTGAGGCTCAGTGAAAAGGGCTCCATTGGGGTATTTCGGATTGATATAGGGAGCCAGGGTCAAAGGATTGTAATGAGCAAGGGGCAAAGGGTATAATTCAAAAATTCCGCTTCCGGGATTCAGAAAACTCTGATATTCATACAAGATGGTGTCGGGGGAAAAGAACCCCGAAAGCGCAGCTGACAGCATATCTTCTCCACCGGTGTTCACGCGCATGTCGAGGATCATTCCGGGGGCACCGGAGTTGTTAAAAACCGTGATTGCCTCCCTGAAATCAGTATAAATTTTAGCCAGTATGGCGGAATCTCCACCTTCGCTGGTCAGTTTAAGATACCCGTAACCACTGGGCTGAAGAATCTTATAGGATACGGTTGGCCCGGGATCCACGGGTAGCAAAGAAGTCTGGTCAAACGTAGCATAGCTGTCATCAATTGCCGTTAGGGTGCCTGTACCAGGGTCAAAGGCACCCCGGTTCCGGAACTTTATTTTCATTGTTTTACCGATAGGAGCCCTTCCGATGAACCTGCATTGATTCAGTTTTTTACCTTCCAGGGTTGCGGGATTTGCTTCCGCCCATAAAACGGAAACCGTATCCAGAACTTCTTTCACGGGACGGTCATTGATTTCCAGAATCTCTGCCCCATAATGCATTCCGGCAAGGTCGGCAGGTGATCCCGGATTAACCAGCCGGGTTACCACACTGCCATCATCCAGACTGATGAGGGCAAATCCGTAACTTCCCCCGATCTGCTGGTA
>JAZDGR010000155.1:0-2655 GCA_043806735.1 bacterium
TGCAACGGATGCGGACTATGCATTCCCAACTGCCAGGAAGGCGCCTTGCAGATGATTGATGACAAGGCACGATTGATCAGTGACCTGTTTTGTGACGGACTGGGCGCCTGCATCGGGCATTGTCCCGAAGGAGCGATCGAGATCATTGAACGGGAAGCCGAACCTTACAATGAACGGAAGGTGATGGAGATGATCGTCCCCAAAGGAAGAAATACGATCCTAGCACACCTGGAGCATCTGCGGGACCACAACGAAGTTGATTATCTGAATGTAGCTATACAATATTTAAAAGAAAACCATATAGAGATGAGCAATGAAGGATTTGAACTGAGAAAACCCACCCAAGCCGGGTACCCTGACCAGTTGATAGAAACGGAAACAGTACGCCCAGCCCTCGCCTGCGGCTGCCCGGGATCGATGGCCATGGATTTCAACATTGATCAGACAGAGGTGAATGAAGCCCTCACTGCGGATTCTAGCCACCTGAACGTTCCTTCGGAACTCAAACAATGGCCTGTTCAGCTGCACCTGTTGAATCCCCAGGCCTCCTATTTCCGGAATGCGGATATAGTGCTAACAGCCGATTGCGTTCCGTTTGCCATGGGCAACTTTCATGCCCGGTTCCTGAAAGGGAAATCCCTGGCCATTGCCTGTCCCAAGCTTGACACCAACAAGGATTCATATGTCCAGAAACTGACCTCAATGATCGCCGATACCAAGATTAATTCGCTGTCGGTCATTATGATGGAAGTTCCCTGCTGTGGCGGTTTACTTACCATGGCAGAGATGGCCCGGGAGCAATCTGGCAGGAACGTGCCAATCAAGCGGATCATCGTGAGCCTCCAGGGGGAGGTGCTTGAAGAGGAGTGGGCATAAAGCCCCTAAATCCCCTTTTGCCCCTAAATCCCCTGAAGGGGACTTAGACCGCTTCGCGGGATAGGTAGTAAGAAACACACAACAAAAAATTGAAGCTAAAATAAGACGTATGGAAAAGAGCATTTTTGAACATTCACAGGTATTCCGTTTTCCAGAGAAGGTGGAATACTCCCCTGAGGGAATTGTAAGTAAACGTATTCTCGACCGGCCGGTTGGCACAGTGACCCTTTTTGCATTTGACAAGGGGCAGCGGTTAAGCACCCATTCGGCCCCTTTTGATGCCATGGTTCAGGTACTGGAAGGGAAATCGGAGATCGTAATCAACGACCAGCCGTTCCATTTGGAGGCAGGTGATACCATCATCATGCCGGCCGGCATTCCGCATGCAGTGAACGCGACAGAGAAATTTAAAATGGTGTTAACAATGATTAAGGGATGAGCGAACTAATTAATAACTCCCAATCCCGGAAAGAGCTCCTCAAGCACATGATCCTGCAGCTGCATGAAGGGGTGGCACCGGAAGCGGTGAAATCGCGCCTGGTGGCGCTAATGACAAAAATCCCCTATGGGGAAGTGGTTGAAGTGGAACAGGAACTGATCAATGAAGGACTTCCCGAAGCGGAGGTCTTGCGGCTGTGCGATGCTCACACGGAAGCCCTGGAAGGGCACATTGACCTTTCGGGGATGAAGATTGTGGCACCGGGCCACCCGGTCGACACCTTCAAACAGGAGAACCGGGAGCTGGAAAAGGTGGTTAAACAGCTGAATGATCTTTTCGACCACGCAGATCAGCGGTTTGCAGAACTGGGGTCTCAGGCCTATGTAAATAAATGCAAAGCTCTGTTCAACAGTTTGATGGATGTGGATAAGCATTACCGGAGAAAAGAGAACCTTCTCTTCCCGTTCCTCGAGAAATATGGAATTACCGGTCCGCCTAAAGTGATGTGGGGGAAACATGACGAGACCAGGGATCTGCTGAAAAACGCGTTGCATTCGCTCGATATGCCGGCGGGCAATGCCGATCAGATGAATCTGAAGATCGAAATGAACCTTCGCCCTGCCATGAAAGCAATCACCGACATGATCATGAAAGAAGAAGAGATCCTCTTGCCCATGACCCTGGATAAGCTTACGGAGGCAGACTGGTTTGATATTTACCAGCAAACGAATGAAATAGGTTATTGCTTATACGACCCGAAGCTCGAATGGAATCCTGAGGGGAAACCTATGCCTGACCAGGGAAAAGCGGATGGGGGAGAGATGTACCTGCCGAGCGGCAGGTTCAGTGTGGAAGAGTTGCTGGCCATCCTCAATACCCTTCCGGTCGACATTACATTTGTGGACCGGAACGACAAAGTCAAGTACTTTTCCCAGGGGAAAGAGCGGATCTTTGACCGGAACCGGGCCATCCTGGGAAGGGATGTCCGGATGTGCCATCCGCCTTCCAGTGTGCATATTGTCGACCAGATCATCCATGATTTTAAAAACGGAAAAGCCGACAGCGCTCCCTTCTGGATCCAAATGAGCGGGAAATTCATCCATATCGAATATTTCGCGTTGCGGAACTCCAAAGGAGATTACCTGGGAACCCTGGAAGTCTCGCAGGACATTACTGAGAAGAGGAGTCTTCAGGGAGATCAGAGATTGTTGTCGTACCGGAAGAAAGAAGCGCAACCAGAACTAAAAGAAAAACCTATGAACGGACCATCATGGTTAGATAAAACCCGGATTAAAATTTCTCTGGATGCCCGTCCTTTACTAGCTCAGGGCATCCATCCG
>JAZDGR010000156.1:0-15725 GCA_043806735.1 bacterium
GGGATTTACCTGAAGTAAAAAAAACCGTAATTTTGCAAAACTTATCAGTTGGCAACTGTGAACTGCAAATTGCCAACTGATTGGGCCCATAGCTCAGTTGGTCAGAGCAGTAGACTCATAATCTATTGGTCCCAGGTTCAAGTCCTGGTGGGCCCACAGAAGTGAAACAGACGCTTAGTTATAATGTCTAAGCGCCCCCATAAAATCTAACGGTTCACAACGGTCGCTATTCTCGCCTTCACCGGAATATTCTCCGAATTTAGTCCCGGTGTCTGTCCATGCATATCAAACTCAAGTCGTACATCAGGTCTGAATATCAGACAATGCGTGGAGCCCCCAAAATGAAACATCCCAAGTTGGTCACCTTTTTTTACATGTTGTCCCTCATAGACAGTAATATCGCAGGTAGATACTTCAGCCATACCCACAAACATTACACACATCAAACCGATATCCGGGTTATCGGCTTCTATAAAGATCAGTGCCCTCGTGGCCACCTCTGTTATAAACCCCTGAGAATCGTTGGGCCCGGCAGGATCAAAACCTTCCGGTAGCGTTTCAGCATAATAAGAACCATCCAGTACTTTGGTTTTCACAATTTTACCGCTGACCGGACTATTCCAGCGATGGTAACTTGTAGCACTGAGAAAAGCCTGATAAATCGTTCCTCCCACAAACTCTTCTACCAACGGATCACTCGCCATCATATGTTCCAGTGAATATGGCTGAGCTTTGATCCAGAAATTGTCACGTTTTTGGACGTTCGTTGCTATCCTGTATGGTGCCGATTCACAAGCATTGGCAATCACGGCATCATCATCCGGACTGGCAACAGGTCGTTGGCCTTCGCGAAATTCCCGTGTGAAAAAATTGTCCCAGGAAGAAAAACTATAAAAAGGTAACTCCGGGTTGCATTTAAATTCCTGAACAAAACCCGGCATGGCTTTCATGGCATCCTGACCAAACCAGCCCGTATGCGGATCCTCATTTAACACGTAACGCGAATCAGGGGAGTCTAAAAACAACGCCCATTCGTCGAGGATTTTTTTCAACTGACTGTTGACTTTGGGATTTAAAAATGCCGAAGCCCCTGCCTCAGTGCCCATGGGCCAGTCGAGGATGGCATTAACGGGAAAACCTACCAACCCGGTTTCATTGAATTCAGGTGCTTTCGTGATTATATGATTGATCAGCTCAAGCATGTGGAGATAGTCACGTACCTGCGGTTTCCCGGTGGGATCGTGATTGTAAGGAGCTTTGCGGGGAACCTGGTCAAACATCTGGTGAAAAAGCATGTAGATTTCGGGATCAGTTTCAATTAACACCTTAAACTCTTCTACAACAGGCAACAAATGAGTATCTTCTGCTTCCACCTCAGCGATCAAAGTTCGCATCCATGTATCCAGAATGATCTGATCGGAAGGAAGCCACTTGCCTACCCTAAAAGGGAGAGTATTCACATGGGATTTTTTCTGTGCATCCTCTTGCGCTACAAGAGAGAAAGTAGTCGCGAGCAAGATTAAAACTGATAAAAATAGTCTTTTCGGTTTCATTGGAATAGTATTTTGTTTATTTATGTTTTAATAACTTATACCCGAACAATTTATCATATGCAGAGATGGACTTGGCGATGGTCCCTGAAGCGCCTCCGGCCTGAAAGAATTGGCGGGCCACTTCCTGTCCCCCACCGATCTCAGCAATGGTGCCATAAATCGATGAATTCAGGTTAATGCTTAATGCTTTTCGATTTGTACTGAGAATATCCCTTTCCATACGCCACAGGATTTTTGGATCCGATCAAAAATACGATTTTTTTAGCCCATCCATTAATAAAATGCCATGTGTTAGGAGTAGGGGATGTGAGTTTATCGGCCATTTTGATCATTTCCATTTTGTCAGTACGTTCATATCATATAAAGTAAAGTTCAGTTAAACTATAAAATCCTGAACATATATCAATAAGAATTTGCATTATTCTTTTCAATGAATTATTTTCGCTTACAATTGTACTGGTCTGTATTATGTGAAAGCATGAGATTCCTCAAAACTACCTTTTCCTTATCTCCCTGATAACTATAATGTTGTCATATCCATTTCTGGAATACATATTTGTATTATCCATACACCGGCGGGTTTTTTGGGTCATGGTTACCTACCTTATCCGTTCTGATTATTGGACTTGAATTTGTCGGTCTGATTTCTCCCTACTCTTCTTTTCATAACCATTCAATACTTCAATTTAATCTCTTAAGGGTTTAATTCCCCGCCGCTTGCGGCGAAAACAATATCTTTGTATGTATGAGCAAAAGCGAATACATACAGAAGTCGCATAATGTCAGTGTTTTGTTGTATCATTTTGTTTGTCCAGCAAAATACCGAAAGGTAGTCGTAAGCAAAGAGGTTGATAAAACGTAAAAGACCGGCCTTGCTGGGTCAGCTTACGCATTTGCCTGATAGCCTCATAAACGGAGATCGTTTCGTCCATGAGGCAAACATAGAATCAGGGGCAGGGAAAATAAAGGACAAGGAATAACTAAGAATTTTTCTTTGGTAAGTATTTGCGGACAATGGCAATCAATTCATTTTCTTTATATGGTTTTTCAAGAGAATCGATGCAGCCATTCAATAAAGCTTTTTCCGTTATCTCATTTGACAAGTATGCCGTTTGCGCAATTATAGGCAAATCAGGGCGCAATTGATGGATATAGTAAGTAGCTTCATGTCCATTCATGATTGGCATCATCATATCCATCAGGACAAGATCAATAGTGGGATTTTCCTTGCAAATTTCTACTGCTTCAAAGCCATTATTAGCATGAATTATGTTATATCCGTACCTTCTTAGGATAATCTCTATATAAGAAAAGTTCATCTCATCATCTTCGGCCACCAGGATTGTAAATGGTCCCGAGAGAGAATCTTCTGGTAAATATTTTGGAATGTCTTCCGACGGAGTCATAACTATTTGAGTAAAATCATCAGAATCCGTATATCTTTTACAAAAGTCTTATAAATTTTCTTTAATATCCAAGCGGAATGCCGAAGGATCACTTTTCGGACAAAATTGGTTCATGGAAATCAATGGCTTCGGCTATGAGGCAAACATAGACCAGAGAGATTGAAAAATACGGAAAAGGTAATACGAGCAAAAATAGGAGTCCCGGACTTTCCGGGACTCCTATTTTTGCGAACTTAACTTCGCGGGAATTTGGAGTCAATAAACGTGCTCTCCCCGGGCTTGCCTTCAAACAGGGCAATGTTACCTTCGATGGTCCAGATCATCCGTTTGCTCGGGGCCATTCCCGGAATCTCCACAATCCTCACGGAAGGATACTCCTTCACGTACAGGATATCCGGTTTGTAATCCTGGTTCAGCCCGTAAAGGGTTTCGAGATTCTTGTGGTAGTCAGACCGGGCGTCGATTTACATATACAGCACAACCCGTCCGGAATCACGAAGCACCTCCGGACCCACAATTCGAATGACGAATGAGCATGAATGACGAATGACGAATTCGCTACCTCCACTTACGGCTACCGGTCTTGGTTGAGCCACCGTAGAAAATCATGATCCCCAGGATAAATCCCAGGTTATAAGGCCAGCCCGAATTGTTCACTTCATAGACCCCTACTGTTTTGTCGAAAAGACTGATGACGAAGGTTATCAGGGAGATGAGGCCATGCCAGAGTCCTGCCCAGAAACCGGCGGGATCGGTGTCAAATTTTACATTACCAGGGGCACAGGAAGTCAGGAGTATAACGGCCAATGCCATAAAAATTAGCCACTTAAAGTTGTAAGATATTTTCATGTGATTCGGTTTAAGGAGATGCTAAAATACAATTTATTATTGATGGGGAGACCATTGTCCCACTTGCCTGATTTCTTACACCGACCGTTTCTTTTTCACTGCTTTCACAACCAGGACAAGGATCAGCACCAGGATCACGATCCCGGTTAATACAAAAGCCCAATTGTTCACCACCCTTGATTCCAAATACATCTCATAATCTGTAAACAGGATAGCCATCGGTTGAACCTCCCAGCTCACCTGATTTCCCTTGAGCATATATGAATTAGTCTCTGTGAGCATACCGGGCATCTCTACCACATTCAGGTATTCTTTCATGCCAAAGATGGAATCGAGCAGAGCGACTTTGCGTGCGAATTCCTCAAACAAGGGAGGGGTAAACTGGTGTAAACGGGAGACAGCCTCATCTCCGGTCCATTGCCTGTAGTAGTCGACAAATTGATTGGTATTGGTAAAATTCCATTCTTCCACTTTTTTTCGGATGCTGTCATGGAAGTTTGCGACAGTTGCCGGATTCAGGGACGGATCATCTAACCGGATCAGGCCATTCTTCAGGATCTGTTCGATTTCAGCTGTGGCCGAAGCGATCAGGAACAGTTCTGCTTTGTCTTTTGCCTCCTCTATAAGTGTGCTGTCGGATTCGCTGTTTATAGTATGTTTTCCCGTGATATAGCGTAGGTCATGCGGAGATAAATAATCGCGATAGTTAAGCAAGGTAAATGGATTGGCTGCCTGGAATACTTCCTTAAAGCGCAGGTACGAGTAAAAAAAGCCAAAGTGCCTGGAAACCACAACGGTCCTTTTCAAGTGCTTTCTCCATCCGCTATCGGAGCAGATTTCGGAATTCAGCTCCTCGCTGTTTGAAAACGTCTTGGAATAGGTGAGTATATAATCCTTCTTGGAAGCGGTATCTTTTTTAAATTCCTGTGCCCAGGAAGTATCCACCGGATAGGGAAGATCGGGATTATATACATCTGCAGAATCTCCGGTAATCCGGATCAGCCGGGTGAACGTCCCGTTTCTATTCACCACCGTGGTGACGGTAATCTCACGGCAGCCGCTCCACAAAAGAAGGGCAATCAAACCCATAACAAGGATTTCTCGTGTATTCATTTTCATTGGTTTTTAAAAGGTTCGTACATGGAATCTGGCCGGTGTCGGGCGGAAGCGGATAGGAACCGGGAGCGGCCGAGGAATTTTTTCTCCAGGTACTGCAGGGGGATACCGTTTCGCGCCATCCGTGCCGAGATTCGCCCGGAAGGAAAAAGTTTTGCTTCCGAATTTTGTTTTTCCAGCTTGTTAACTTTTTCCACAAATACAAACTGCTCGACTCCCAGAATCAGCATCAGGCAGACGGAGGCTGCCGTGAGGAACCGTTGAAGAAAGATCAAACGGGGGAAGGAAATGATTTTTCCGGTATAGGGGGAAGGTTTTTCCTGGACCTGGGATGCAATGCCGGTTAAGATGGCCTCCTGAAGTTTCAGGGGATTATCGAGCTGTGGCTCATGTCGTCGGAGTGCTTCAATGAGATGCCGGATCTCTTCGGAATTTGCATTTTCTATTTTCCTGTTCATGATTGCCTCCTTTCAAAGTGTATCAGGTTTTCAAGCTTCTCTCTGATTGACTTGCGAGCGTGATATAAATTACTTTTTATCGTGTTCTCTGATAGTTTCAGAATTAGCTGTACTTCTGCTGAATCCATCTCCTGTATGTCGCGCAGGATGAAAACCAACCGCTGTTTCTCAGGAAGTTCTCCTGCCAGGGTGCCGATCAAACGGGCAAGATCTTTGTTGTCGAGTACCGTATCAGTAGCCCCGGAACAGATCTTCTCCAGTTTCCCCGAAAGCACTTCCAATCCCACTTCGTTCCTCCGTTTCAGGGCGCGGTACCGGTCCACCGCGGAATTTGTTACAATTCTGAACATCCAGGTCGTAAATTTCTGAGAAGGATTATACAAACCGATCTTCTTCCATATTTTGATAAAACTCTCCTGGACAGTGTCCCTCGCTTCTTCTTCGTCAAGCAGGATGCGGAAAGCCAGGTTGTATGCGGTTTGCTGGTACATGGTTAACACCTCCGAAAATGCCTTTTGATCACCATTTTTAATCCGGTTCACTAATTCTTCCAAATTCTTTACCATGAAATCAGGGCCTTACATGTTCATCTACGATGGAAATCGCGAAAAGTAAAAATAGTCATTAATCAGGGGCTCTCAACTGTCAAAATATTCCTGTTACTTTGCAAAAAAAATCGCGCTTTTATGAACTCTATCTGGCATGTGCGGAACCTGATTTGCCTTCTTTGTCTATTTACATCTGCCGATACCACAGCGCAATCGTGGGAGTTCATTAAAGAGCGGGATAGAATAAAAATGTATACCCGGAAAGAACATGGAGGCCCCTTCAAGTCATTCAAAGGGGTGATGGAAATTCGCTCCACTATGGAGATGATCGCTACCGTAGTGGGCAATGTAAAGAATTTCGACTGGTGGGATGATGATATCCGGGAGTTAAAGGTCCTAGGGCATATGGATAACGTCTATTCGCAGTACTACCTGATCTATGATGTCCCCTGGCCACTGCAGGACCGGGATTTATGCGTGGATGCCCGGATTACAATCGATTCCGTTTCCGGGAAAAAGATCATCCATGCTACTCCTCTGCTCGGAGTCATCCCTGAGGAGCCTGATATGGTAAGGATTACAAATTACTGGCAACGATGGACCATTGAGCCGCTGGAACACGGGAGGATCCGCCTTACGCTGGAAGGATTCGTCGATCCGGGAGGGATCGTCCCATCCTGGCTGTATAATATGGTCATCACCGACACCCCGCTGAATCTGATGAGGGAAGTAAAGAAGCGGGTAGAGATATGGTAAAAGAGATTTACCGGATTGAAGGAATGTCGTGCACCTCCTGTGCCTCCAGTGTACAGAGTCTGCTGCGGGCGCTGAACGGAGTGGGTTCGGCCGATGTCAATTTTGCAGCCGGCAATGTGGTTGTAGAGTTCGACCCCGGCAAAGTGACGCGGGAAACAATGGAGAAAGCAGTCGGGGGTGTTGGATATACGCTTATTACGTTGGCCGGTATCCCGATTGAACAGGAAGAAGAGTCGGAAAGCCGGCGGTTGAAAAAATTACGGTTTAACACGATTCTTGCCCTGATATTTTCCATTCCTGTTTTCCTGATCGCCATGTTCTTTCACCACCGGATGCCCTATGCCAACTGGATTATGCTGGTGTTATCGATCCCGGTGTTGGGATGGTTCGGAAGCGAATTTTTCGTCATTGCCTGGAAACGCGCCACGCACTTTTCAGCCAATATGGATACCCTGGTGGCAATGGGAACGGGCGTGGCTTTTCTTTTCAGCGCGTTCAATACCATTTTCCCTACCTGGTTACAGTCAAAAGGATTGGAACCTCATGTTTATTTCGAAGCGGCGGTAGTCATCATCTCATTTATTCTTTTGGGCCGGTATTTTGAGGAACGGGCCAAATCGCGGACCGGTTCCGCGATCAAAAAACTGATGGGTATGGGTGTTAAAACAGCCAGGGTAGAACGTAATGGGGCCGAACTGGAAGTTCCCATTAATACAGTGATACCGGGAGATATCCTGGTTATACGGCCGGGAGAAAAAATCCCGGTGGATGGCCTGGTGACCGGGGGGAGCAGTTCGGTCGACGAAAGCATGATCACCGGCGAGTCGATCCCGGTGGAAAAGCAGGAAGGGGACCGGGTCATCGGCGCTACCATCAACCAAACCGGCAGCATCCGAATCCGGGCCGAAAAAGTGGGAAGCGAAACCATGCTGGCGCAAATTATAAAGCTGGTTCAGGAGGCCCAGGGGAGTAAAGCCCCCATCCAAAAACGAGTGGATAAAATTGCCTCGATCTTCGTCCCTGTCGTGATCGGAATCGCGAGTATTACGTTTCTCTCGTGGCTCATCTGGCATCCGGTATCCGGCATCCAATATGCCTTTGTAACAGCCGTTACGGTCCTCATCATCGCCTGCCCTTGTGCTCTCGGACTGGCGACCCCGACTGCCCTGATGGTCGGCCTTGGGAGTGCCGCCGAACACGGGATCCTGGTGAAAGATGCCAATAGTCTGGAGACGATCTGTCATATTGATACCATCGTTTTTGATAAAACCGGTACCATCACGCAGGGGAAACCGGAGGTGGTAGAGGTGGTTTGGGACAGTGGTTTGCAGTTTGCAGTTGGCAGTTTACAAAAAGAGGAGATTGACGAGTCCGGGATAGCCTCTATGAGGATCGAGACAGCCAATGCCGTTGTCGCCATAGAGCGTCTGTCGGAGCATCCCTTTGCGGCGGCGCTGGTGGATTATTTCAAAGACAAGACAACGACTTCCACCGAACCCGCCATCGGATTTGAAAGCCATACCGGAAAAGGGGTTTCAGCCTTTTATCTCAGGGATAATTATCATATCGGGAGTAAATCTTATATCCTTGAAAAACGTTGTTCACTGGAGGGAAACCTTCCTGAGGAAGAGAGCAGGCTCAGGAAAGAGGCCCGGTCGATTATATATATAGCCAGGAAACAAAAAGTAGAAGCCCTGATTGCCATCGCCGACCGTATCAAAGAAAACTCACCCCTGGCGATCGCGGAGTTAAAAGCCATGGGCCTGGAATTGCACATGCTCACGGGCGACAGCGTGGCTATTGCCTCACAGATTGCAGCGCAAGCCGGGGTGGATTTCTATAAAGCCGAGGCCACACCCGCTGATAAATCAAACTACATCAAGGAACTGAAGGAGCAAGGGAAAAAAGTTGCCATGGCGGGCGACGGGATCAATGATTCCCCGGCCCTTGCCCTGGCCGATATCGGTATTGCCATGGGAACTGGAACCGATATAGCCATTGAAAGCGCCCAGCTGATCCTCATCAAAGGAGATCTGCAAAAACTGGTCAGCGCCATACGGCTATCATACGCGACCAACCGCACCATCAAACAGAACCTTTTCTGGGCATTTTTCTATAACGTCATCAGCATCCCTGTGGCTGCCGGGATCCTCTTTCCTCTCTTCGGATTTCTTTTGAATCCCATGATTGCTGGCGCCGCCATGGCCTTCAGCTCTGTCAGTGTGGTTTCCAATAGCCTTCGGTTAAAGCGAAGCAATTTCTGACAGCACCGCCAAATTCCGCACAGCGGAGTAAGTCCCCTTCAGGGGATTTAGGGGCTAGAAAGCGGAGTAAGCCCCCTTCAGGGGGTTTAGGGGCGGTTCCGTTCACAATTATTTAACATTAAGATAATATGCCCTTAACCTTCGGCATCAGGAGAAGGAATACTTTTGCGACAACAAAAAATCATCATCTTATGAATGAAAAAGTACCAATCAGAACAGTCCTAGTTGGAGTATTAGGTTTCATCGCAATCGTTGCAGTGCAACACACAGTTGCCCAATCGACAAATGACACCCTGAAAGAACAGGTAATCACGTTTCGGGATAAAGTAACCGGGATTGAAGAACGGATTGCTACGGCTGAAAACTCACTGGAAAAACTGACCAAGATTAAAATCTCCGGCTATATTCAGGCCCAGTGGGAAAACTTTGAAAATCCTGCCGCTTACCCATATAACTATTTTTCGGTGCGCAGAGCTCGTATCAAGTTTCAATACGAACCGGTGGGAGGCGTGATATTTGTGCTTCAGCCCGATTTCGCTCCAAGCGGAGTCACCATAAAGGATGCCTATGTACAGGTTAACGAGCCCTGGCTCAAAACTTTTTCACTTTGGGCGGGGCAGTTCAACCGGCCCAACTATGAAGTCGAATATTCATCGAGTAGGCGGGAAGTCCCGGAAAGATCCCGTGTAATCAGGGCGCTGTACCCCGGCGAACGGGCGATTGGCGCAAAACTCGAAGTGACACCACCTGCTTTTCCGCTGAAATTCCAGCTTGCCTTACTCAACGGGAATGATAACATGATAATCAAAGACATGTATGGAATCGACATCAATCCGAAGAACAAGGATTTTGATCCTTATAAGGATCTGATGGGCCGCGTGACTTACAATTTTAAGCTGGGAAATTTCGGTGGCCTTGACATAGGAGTCAACGGGTACTACGGATGGATCAAGTCAAATTCAACCTATGTGTTGAATAGCGATTATGTTCTTGATAAAACGGTGACGCTAGGGCAGAGTGTCCCACGCCATTGGGTTGGCGCCGAGATGCAACTATACATGGATATTCTGGGTGGGATGGCCATCAAGGGTGAGTACATCCTCGGCATCAATGCATACCCGGGTTACAACGGCAGTACACTAGTGGCTAATCCGGTTCTGACCACGCTCGCCAATGATACCCTGACTATGACTTACCTGACAACCAATACTTCTATCGTATCGCCCACCATCCGTCGGAACTTCCAGGGAGGATATCTCTACCTGATTAAAAACATCGGGAAACGCAATCAATTCGCCTTCCGGTGGGATTTTTATGATCCGAATACCAAACTTAAGGGTAATCAAATCGGAGTCGTGAAATATGACAACAGTGCAAGCACACAGGAAACGGTTTCGACAGAAAGTGGCTCCAATCCTGTGATCATACTTAATGAAACGACGAAAACAGTCACCAGTAATTCGTTGAAAAGCGGTTCCGCCGATATTGCCTACAATACATTCACCATGGCCTGGAACTATTTCTTTACCGACAATATCCGGATTACGCTGGCGTATGAGATACCTCTCAATGAAAAGGCAGGATTGAATTCCAGCGGGGTCAGCAACCTGATCTCAAAATCCACCGTAAACGGAAATCCTGTTACCAATGATTACAGCCGGGTGTTTCCGCAGAATGTGCTGACAATCAGGTTTCAGGCTAAATTTTAATCCAGAAAAAAGAAAACAAACAGATATGAAAAAAGTAAAAAAGATAATGGGAATCATGGCTCTCATCTCGATGATCATAGCAGGTCTAGCGTTTATCCCGGCCCAGAAAAAGATAACCGTCAAAGGCTCTGATACCATGGTAATTCTGGCGCAGAAGTGGGCGGAGGTTTATATGAAAAGTCATCCGGAGGTAATTATCCAGGTCACCGGCGGTGGTTCCGGAACAGGGATCTCTGCTCTGATCAATGGGGCAACAGATATCTGCAATGCCAGCCGTTCGATGAAAAAATCGGAAATCGAAAAATTGAAAGACCGGTACAACACCCTCGGAGTCGAAATCCCTTGCGCGAAAGATGGCATCACGGTTTATTTAAACAGAGGTAATCCGGTAAGCGAGCTTTCCATTCAGCAATTAAGCGATATCTTCTCCGGGAAGATCACAAATTGGAAACAAGTGGGTGGTAAAGATACCCCGATCCAACTTTATGGTCGTGAAAACAGCTCCGGCACCTATGTGTTCTTCCAGGAAGAGGTAGTCAAAGGGGATTATGCACCAAGCTGTCAGACGTTGCCAGGTACAGCCGCGGTGGTAAATGCCGTTACGAAAGATGCTAACGGGATCGGGTATGGTGGTGCTGCTTTTGCAGAGGGTATTAAAATCTGCAAAGTGAAGAAAGATGCTTCAAGCCCCGCCTATGAAGCCAATGCCGAAAATATTAAAAAAGGATTATACCCCATCAGCCGGTATTTGTATATGTATACCCGCAACAGGCCAACCGGTGATCTGAAAACTTACATTGACTGGATCCTCAGTCCGGAAGGCCAGAAGATGGTCATAGAGGTCGGGTATTTCCCGGTCAGATAAAACCATTTTACCTGTATGAAGCAATATACGTTTACCCGGGAATCACTCAAGAAGAGGTTCAGGCTTTCCGAATTTCTTTCGGAAAAGATCATCGCCGGATTTGCGTTTCTTTCCATTGCCATCATCATTCTGATCTTCTTATTTGTTTTCCGCGAAACCTACCCGGTCTTCATGAGTAAAGAGGCGGTATCCTCCGGGCCGGAAGAAACCCTTGTACAAGAGCAATACGGTGGGGCAGAGGAACCAGAAACCTACGCAGGTCCTGAGGTATACGGGATGGACCCGGATTCTTCCCTACTGGGTACAAGGGATTATTCTACGGAAAAGACCACCGAAACGCTTCCCGAAAAGGTAACAGTCAAGGGACTTCTGGGGAATGAATGGTACCCGGTTTCGCAACGGCCCCGGTACGGACTGATCCCGTTGATTGTGGGGACCCTTAAAGTGACCCTCATCGCCATCCTTTTTGCCGCCCCCATTGCCATTCTGGCTGCTCTTTTCTCTTCGGCATTTGCTCCGTCGTGGTTGCGGGAGTGGATCAAACCGGCGATCGAATTGCTGGCAGGGTTTCCATCGGTGGTCATCGGGTTTTTTGCCCTGATGGTGATGGCTTCGGTACTTCAGGATCTGTTTGGTTACGAAACCCGGTTGAACGGTTTTGTGGGAGGAATCGCCATGGGGCTGGCTGCGATTCCCATAATTTTTACCATCTCCGAGGATGCACTGACGGCCATTCCCGTCAGTTATAAAGAGGCCAGTTTAGCGCTGGGTGCTTCGAAATGGGAGACGGCCTTGTTTGTCACATTGCCTGCCGCTACTCCTGGAATTTTTGCTGCGATTCTTTTGGGAATCGGGAGGGTGTTTGGTGAAACGATGATTGCCCTGATGGCGACAGGGAATGCTGCGCTGACCTCTTTGAATCCCTTTGAATCGGTGCGTACATTGGCAGCCACGATAGGGGCAGAGATGGCAGAAGTCGTATTTGGCGATACCCACTACGGAGTACTCTTTCTCATTGGTTCGCTGTTGTTTGTGTTCACTTTTTCGATGAATGCACTCGCCGAATTTTATATTAAAGGACGCCTGATGAAGCGGATACAGGGGAAAATCGCATGAAAGGAAACAAACGGATTACCGGAGCGATCGTAGTGGGAGCATCGGCCGTCTCTGCGATAGCCATTATTGCCATTATCGTCGTGATGCTGGTGGTGATCATTCTGGGAGGGAAAGACCGGCTGACATGGGAATTCCTGACTTCATTCCCAGAAAACGGAATGACAGAGGGAGGGATCTTTCCGGCCATTTACGGAACAGCGTTGATGGTCATCCTCATGTCGGTGGCAGCGGTCCCGTTCGGAACCATGACGGCGATTTACCTGGCGGAATATGCCCGCGAAAAATCGGTTTTTGCACAATCGATCCGGTTTGCCGTAAGAACCCTGGCAACTGTCCCATCGATCATTTTCGGATTATTCGGACTGGGTTTTTTTATCAAATTTGCGGGCGGACAACTGGATTCGATCTTTTTTGGGGGCCAGCTCAGATGGGCGCAACCCAATATTCTATGGGCCAGCCTGACGATGGCGTTGCTCACCCTTCCGGTCGTAATTGTATCGGTTGAGGAGGCAATTCGAACGGTGCCCCGCGAACTCCGGGAAGCCAGCCTGGCCCTGGGCGCCACCCGATGGCAGACCATCCGAAAAGTGGTGATTCCCGGCTCCATTTCAGGGATTCTCACCGGCACGATCCTGGCTGTCAGTCGCGGAGCAGGAGAGGTAGCCCCTATCCTGTTCACCGGAGCAGCGTATTACCTGGCAACCTTGCCTGCGTCGCTGAGCGACCAGTTCATGAATCTGGGGTACCACATTTACGTACTATCCACCCAGTCGGCCGATGTAGACGGCACCATGCCTATCCAGTTTGCCACCACGCTGGTTCTTTTATTACTAACATTTATCCTGAACTTTATAGCTGTCATCATCCGCTCCCGTATACGGAGGAGAGCGAAGGCTTATTGAATATGTGAATGAAAGAGATTAAAATTGTTACCCGGGACCTTACACTTTACTATGGCCACAAAATGGCCCTGAATTCAGTATCTCTTGAGATCCCGGATAAAAAAGTCACGGCCTTAATCGGGCCATCCGGATGCGGAAAATCGACATTCCTTCGAACCTTAAACAGGATGAATGACCTGATCCCGAATGTCAGAATTGAAGGAGAGGTGCTGATTGACGGATTCAACATCTACGATAAAAAGGTGGATGTAGTCAACCTGCGGAAGAAGATAGGGATGGTTTTTCAGAAATCGAATCCATTCGCCAAATCCATCTTTGAAAATGTCGCTTTCGGACCAAAAATCAACGGCATCAGGGAGAAAAGGAAACTGGAAGAAATCGTGATTACCTCCCTTCAACGGGCGGCAATCTGGGATGAGGTAAAAGACCGCTTGGGACATTCGGCGCTGGGGTTATCCGGGGGGCAGCAACAGCGACTTTGCATTGCACGCACCCTGGCCGTCAATCCGGAAATCATCCTCATGGATGAACCCGCCAGCGCACTCGATCCGATCTCCACCGCCAAGATCGAAGAACTGATCTTTGATCTGAAGAAACATTTCACGATCGTCATTGTAACGCATAATATGCAACAGGCAGCCCGTGTCAGTGATTTCACTGCTTTTTTCTATCTTGGGGAACTGATAGAATACGGGAAAACCCGGAAAATTTTCACGACACCGGATGTAAAGCAAACGGAGGAATATATCACGGGCCGGTTTGGATAAAAAATTTCATAACAGAAAAGATATGGAACGACATTTTGAACAAGAACTTGAGAAATTAAGAGATCGCATTCTGAAAATGGGGAACCTGGTCGCCGACCAGATCCACAATACCTTGCTGGCGTTACAAACCTGTGACGTTGAGCTTGCCCGTCAGGTTGTTGCAAACGACCGGATCGTGGATAAACTGGATGTCAAGATTGACAAGCTTTGTCAACGGATCTTTGCCCTCAGTCAGCCGGTCGCAACAGATCTCAGGCTGATCATGTCATCGCTGAAGATGAACAACGACCTCGAGCGGATGGGAGATCATGCCGTCGGGATCTCCAATAAGATCGAAGGGATCAGCGAATACAGGGAGATTATACGGGAACTGGAGATGGAAGAACTGATCCGGATGACGGATGTTATCGTGAAAGATGTGATCACCATTTTACATTCCCGGAATACGACATTCGTGAAAGATATTTTTGATCAGGCGGCCAGGATTGATGAGAAAGTGCAAATTATTTCAGCTCTGATTCTGGAGGAAATGCGCCAGAAAAAAGAGGTGATTGTGGTCGCCACCACCCTGATGATCATCCTGACTCATATCGAGCGCATTGCAAGCTATTCAAAAAATATAGCGGAATCGGTGGTATTTATCGTAGATGGGGCGATCATCAAACACAAAAAGCCGGACGCTTTATTTCTGGAGCCAGACGCGGAGGAGTGACAGCAGCTTGTCGGTCTGAACCGGCTTTGAAAGATAGTCATTGGCGCCGGCCTGAATACATTTTTCACGATCCCCTTTCATGGCTTTGGCTGTTAACGCGATCATCGGAAGCTTGATAAAACGTTTGTCTTTCCTGATTTCCTGCATCGCTTCATAACCATCCATTTCCGGCATCATGATATCCATGATTACCAGGTTTGTATCGGGATTCTGATTCAATTTTTCAATTCCGTCGCGTCCGTTCTTTCCCACTACGATCAACACCCGTTTTTCTTCCAGGATCTTGGTCAGCACAAAAACATTTCGCATATCGTCATCCACGATCAGAATCTTCTTGTTCTCAAAAATTTTATCAACTTTACTTTCCTTTTTATCTCCTGACGGAAGCTCTTCCTCTCCGGCCGGTTTGGCAGAGACGATGACCGGTTGATCTTCCTCAAAAATCGCAGCATGTTTTCTTTCTTCCTTGATTTTCGGGGCTGCTGTTTGCACAGGTATGGGTTCAATATCCGAAAAATCAATATCATCAGGGAGATATAAAGTAAACGTAGACCCCTCTCCAAATTTACTTACAAGATGGATCTCGCCTCCAAGTAACCGGCAAAGACTGCGTGAGATAGTCAGCCCAAGTCCGGTTCCCCCAAACTTCCGGCTCACGGTTCCATCGGCTTGCTGGAAAGCTTCAAAAATAACGTCGATTTTAT
>JAZDGR010000157.1:0-5811 GCA_043806735.1 bacterium
CGGGATGACTTCGTTCCAACTGGAGATGAAACGGTTCAAAGGTGATTTTTACATCATGTACAACGCGTGGAAACGCATCCAGGACTACAGTCCGTACGGCGAAGATAACCAGGCTTATGCTACGCCCGAGGGGATGCCTGCGTGGTATACACTCAATCTGAAGTTGAGCTACCAGGTGAACAAATACATGAATGTGGAGGCAGGGGTGGAGAATATCCTCGACCAGAATTACAGGAAATTTGCTTCTGGCATCAGTTCCCCGAGCCGGAACTTCATCGTCGCGCTAAGGGGATCTTTGTAACAGCTCCTGGTGGATTTCAAGAACCTGAGGAATCACGAGGGTTCTGCCGTCGTTGATGATCACAAAATCAGAGCGCGAAGCCTTCTCAGAATCTTTCATCTGAAACCGCATTCTCTCTCTGATTTTTTCCTCCGGCAACCTATCCCTCTTTTGGATTCGTTCGATGGCAAGGGTTTCGGGACAGGAGACATGGATAACAAGGTCAACCTCGTTGCGGAAACCACTCTCAAACAAGATGGCAGTTTCATGAATGATGTAAGGTGTCGCAGGTTGATGCAGCAGCCATTCCCGGAAATCATCCCGTACCAGGGGATGAATGAGGAAGGTAAGTTTTTTCAGCAGGATTGGATCAGCAAAGGCCAGCGAGGCCACCGAGCTTCGGTCTATTTCTCCGTTAGCGTCAAGGATGTTAAGTCCGAGCAACTCCACGGCGCTGGCTTTGACATCCTGCCGCAGGTACATTTTTTTCGCTTCCTCATCTGCATGATAGACGGGAATATTCAGACAGCCAAAAATGGAAGCGACGGTGCTCTTACCGCTTCCCATGTTGCCGGTCAGACCAATCTTCAGCATCTATTTTTTTCGTCGTTCAAATTCGAACCAAAGTGTATCGGGAGCTGTTGACAGAAGCAGGTTCTGAAACCGAGACAGCGAGGAGATCTCATATCCGATACCAGCAGGCACATTAAGAAAACATAAACCTGATTCCTGCTACTTATTTTCAATGGTGTCGGACGTGCTTGAAGCGATGGCCGATTTTTCAAGGCGGAAGCGAACGTTGTTCTCTACCTCCAGGGTCACCGTAGTATCCTGGAGCTCTACGATCCGGCCATGAATACCACCGACGGTCACCACTTTTTGCCCTTTCTGAATGGACTCACGAAATTTCTTCTGGTCCTTCGACTTCTTCATCTGCGGCCGGATGAAGAAGAAATAGAAAACCACGACGATCAGGATCAATGGGAGAAATGACATCCAGCCACTTCCCTCGCCTCCCTTTTGCTGGGGAGCCATTAGGAGAATTGTTAAAAGGTCGGTCATACGAATTACGAATTATGAATTAAAAATTAAAAATTATACGTCTTACGTCTACTCCGCCCCTGGTGCGATCACCTGGGCCTTGATACGAAGTTGGGTTACATTCGGTTGGGTATTGCCCACCACAACGATCGTTTTGGTCTGGAACCCTCTTCGTCCCCGGCTGTTGAATGAGATCTTGATAACGCCTCCTGCTCCCGGGCGGATAGCATTTTTGGGGTAGGAAGGAACGGTACACCCGCAACTGGTACTGACATCGGCAATGACCAGGTCGGTTTTTCCGGTATTGGTGAAGCTGAAATTGAAAGAAACCGTTTCTCCTTCAATGAGTTTCCCAAAATCGTGTTCGGTTTCCTGAAACGTGATTACCGGAAGATGTTCCCGGTTTCCCTCTCCGCTTGCGCTGTTGGGGTTAGTCACCACGTCGCTGTCGAGTAGTTGATCTGAATTATTGGGAGAAGAATTGCATGAGATCAGAAAATAACCTATAACAACAAATTTCACCAACACAAGGATTTTCATACCGGAACGCATTTTCAGCGGCCCAAAGGTAATAAATTTTAAGGAAACCGAACTTTACCGATCTTTGCGTGAGAAATTCGGGAAATGCGGATCTACCTCATCGGATATATGGCCAGCGGGAAGAGCTGGCTCGGTCAGGAGTTGGCCACGAAGACCGGCTATCCATTTACCGACCTGGATGAGCTTTTTGAGGTGCGATACCGTCTTTCGATTCTCGATTTTTTTGAGAAATACGGTGAACCTTTATTCCGGAACCTGGAAAGAGAACTGCTAAGGGAAACCGAATCCCTGCCTCAGGCAATTATATCCACCGGCGGTGGAGCTCCCTGCTATTCCGATAACATGCAGTTTATTTTGCGCTCAGGCATCTCAGCCTACTTACGGATGCCGTTACCTGACTTGCTTCAACGAATCTCCGGGATCAAAAAGAAACGTCCGTTACTAAAATATGTGTCCCCTGAAAAAATGGAAGACTTTGTAAGAGCCCAGTTAGTTGAACGAGAACCTTTTTACTTGCAGGCAAATTTTACGTTCAATGGACCCGATTATCCGGCAGATGAGATTATCCGGAAACTAGGTATTGGTCACTGATGATTGCCATCTATTGCCATGAATTGCCAGCTCACCAATTCACCAGCTTCTTTCGAGCAACGCTACGTTCTCCACATGCTGGGTGTGGGGAAACATATCCACAGGCTGGCATTTTACCAACGTAAAACGTTCTTTCATCAACGCCATATCCCGGGCCTGCGTAGCTGAGTTGCAACTGACATAAACCACTTTTTCGGGTTCTATTTCAAGGATCGTCCTGATTACTTTTTCGTGCATCCCAGCCCGTGGAGGATCGGTGACGATGACATCGGGATGCCCGTTAGCATGGATGAATTCAGAGTCCAGGATTTTCTCTGCCTCTCCGGTAAAAAACGCGACGTTTTGTATCCCGTTAAGTTCAGCGTTTTTCGCTGCATCCTCCACTGCCGGGGCACCCGATTCTATCCCCACGACATGTTTTACGTAACGCGCAATATAATTGGCAATGGTCCCGGTTCCGGTATAAAGATCATACACTACTTCATTTCCGCGGAAGCTGCCAAATTGTGCAACTGTCCGGTATAGAGTTTCTGCCTGGAAGGAATTGGTCTGATAAAAGGAGGTAGGTCCGATCCTGAACTTAAGATCAGGGTCGGCAGGGTGAAATGCCTTCATCGATTCATGAATCCATGGAAGGCCTTTGTAAAGATGAAATCTCAGATCCTGGATGGAATCATTGTGCTTTTGATTGACCACATAATAAAGCGACGTGAGTCGGGGAAACAATTCAGTTAAATGGTCAAGGATGGCACCGGTCGCCACCGCAGCATCTTCCCCAACCACCAGGATCACCATCAGGTCGCCGGAAGAAGAGGTCCTGATCAGCAGGTTTCGGAAAAATCCCGTGTAGTTTTTGACATCGTAAAAAGCCAGACCGCTTTCCAGCGCATACTTTTTTACCGCCAGCCTGATGGAGTTAGAAGGCTCCTCCTGAAGGTAACAGGTCTCAATATCAAGGACACGGTCAAACATTCCCGGAATGTGAAAACCCAATGCATTCATCCTGGTACTTTCATTCGTCATTCCGGATTCTTCATTATGTATATCTTCTTTCACCAGCCACCTTCTGTTTGAAAATGTGTATTCCAGTTTATTCCGGTAATATTGGGTTTTGATTGAGGGGAGTATTGGCAGAAGCTCATAGCCCTCAAATTTGCCAATCCGGTTGAGGTGATCCTCAACTTGTTTTTGTTTGTAAAAAAGCTGCCAGGAATAGTCCATGTTTTGCCAGCGGCAGCCTCCGCAGGTACCAAAATGAAGGCAGAAAGGATCGACACGTTTTGGAGAAAACCGGTGTATCCGGATTGCTTTTCCCTCCCAGTATTGTTTTCTTTGTTTGGTAACCTGAATATCCGCAACATCCCCCGGAACCACGAATGGAACAAAGATCACCCTCTCGCCAATCCGTGCTACCGCTTTCCCTTCCACCCCGGCATCCACAATCTCAACCTGCTCAAAAACCTTGTCAAATGTATCACGTCTCACGTCCTTCGTCCCTCGTCTTTCGTCCTTCGTAGTGCTTACTGTCCCCCCATTCTCCATACCCTATAGTATCTCCTGCAAGCCGGATATTTTCTTCCATGATCTCTTTCGATTCCTCCGCATCGTCCTCCAGTCCGGGTTTGTCATTGTAAAGCAGGTAATTCTGCTTGTATTTCACTGGCGTCAGATTTGGCATCATCACATTGGCGCCGGCCAGCAATGCTCTCTCCCGTCCGTGCGGATCAATGGTCTGCATGGCAGTCGTCGCAGCGATATTGATATCTTTCATGATGATCCGAAGGATTGCCACCATGTTGAGGGAAAGGTCAAGCCGTTCCTGCAAGGATGGGATCCGGTTCTTGAACCTGAACAAGGAAGTATCTTCGTGTTCAATATAAGGTCCCATTCCTACCATATCCACATCAAATTCCCTGAAGAAGATCAGATCGTCTGCCAGGTCTTCCAACGTCTGAAAAGGGAGCCCGATCATCACTCCGGTTCCAACCTGGTACCCGGTTTTTCGCAAGTTATGCAAAGCTGTAAGTCGCCGCATGTAATCATGTTGATTATCAGACGGATGCAGTTTCCGGTAAAGATCCGGATTCGATGTTTCGATCCGTAGGAGATAGCGGTGTGCCCCGGCTTCATACCACCTGTGGTAGGTCTCTTCGGTTTGCTCCCCCAATGAAAGGGTGATATGCAACTCCCGGTTCGTCCTGCGCGTGATCTCTAAAAGCAGATGTTCGATGCCGGAGATGAATTTCTTCGAACTGATCTCGCCCGACTGGATCACGAGGGAAGCAAAATTATTCCGGTAAGCATAGAGTGCTGCCTGGATGACTTCTTCATCCGAAAGTTGGTACCGTTTGTACCGCGTGTTTCCTTTCCGGATTCCGCAGTAGAGACAGTTCTTCGAACAGCGGTTGGAATATTCGATCAATCCCCGGAAGTAGACTTTCCGGCCGACGAATTTCTCCTTGACTTCCAGCGCTTTCCGGTAGAGTTCATTTACATCAGGGGGAGAAAGCGACAACAGACGAACCAGATCTGGTTTCAGCGGGAAATCTTTTTGTAAAATGTTTTCAACAGACTCAACGAGACGCACTTTTTTTTTCTATTTTAGCAATATAATGCCCAAGATTTCCGCCGCAAAGGTACAATTATCGAATTTGCCCCATGGAAGAAAAAATCAAGACGGTCTTAGTAGATGATGACAAGGTCAGTCTGTTAACGCTGGAAGCATTGCTGAAAAACAACTTCCCAAATGTCCAGATTACTGGGAAAGCTCAAGATGTTGCTGAAGCTGTCAGAGTGATCGAGCAGCAGAAACCTCAACTTGTCTTTCTCGATATCTCTCTCCCGGATGGCGAAGGTTTTGATGTGATTGAGAAGACACCGGACACAAATTACGAAATTATTTTTATCACCGCATACGATCAATATGCATTGAAGGCATTCGAATTCTCTGCCTTGCATTACCTGGTAAAGCCGGTCACGCTGGATGGGTTGCAGAAAGCCATCGGCCGCTTTAAGGAACTTAAAACCGATGAGCTCCTCGATGACAAAATCAACGTCCTGAAGGAAAGCCTGAAAAACAAAAACGAGAAGATTATCATTCCCTCCTCCGAAGGGCTGAACGTGGTCCGGCTCAGCGATATTGTCCGGTTGGAGGCCGATGATGTCTATACCTATTTCTTTCTCACCGACGGACATCGCCTGGTCGCTTCAAGGCCCTTGAACAATTACGAAAAGATACTCGAAGATTTGCCTTTTTCACGAATCCATGCCAAACACCTTGTGAATCTGATGTACATAAAGCGGTATGTCAAAGGGAAGGGAGGGTCGGTCATCATGGAAGACAATACCGAAGTGGAAGT
>JAZDGR010000158.1:0-3525 GCA_043806735.1 bacterium
TCTTTATGGCTAAAACAATAGAACATACTTGCTTTGTTTATGATTTAAATTTACATATTTTTGCTATTCAAATTATAGCTGAAACACCAATGTTATCAACATATTTATCAACATTTGGTCATTTTACCAAAGTAGAATTAAATTCAAAAGCATATAGGTTACCATTAGATTCTTCAATGTAATCAATCTCCTGTTGCCTTGATCAGTTCAAATAATATCCTATCTATCATTTTGGTGTTTATAACCGACGAATATTCGTTTTTATGTCGATTATAACCAATAAATTGTTAAGAAAAAATACAAGATCAAACAATTTCACCTGGTCACTTGCCCACTTGTCCACTAGCCAACTAATGAACCATATTGTAGGCATCCACATTGAACGATAGGAGGATGGAAAGAGAAAGACGTGTAATAGTTATATTTTTTGATAGAAAAAGATCGGAAAGTACTTCCCGGAACCGTAAAAGTTCTTTTAGTACATGATTCCATCGTGGATCTTCAACCGTAAGATCAGTAAGTTCGATCGCACGTTCATAACATTTTTCAGCATCCGGCAGGTGATCACTCTTCAGGCAATTCAATGCCCGGTTCAACTCATTTGAGATCATCAGCACTTGCTGAGTCTTGGAATAAGTCGACCATTTTTCAAGAGTTAAATTTGGATGTAACTTCAGTGGGTACAAAACATTTATTTTAAAAGTTCCGTTACAATTTTTTTAATCTTTTTTCTGATACCGGGATCGGTTACTTCCATACTTCTGTTACACATTGCCGGTCTTATATTTATTAGCGAAGTAAACTCAATTCGATCTTTCTTCGACCTGAGTGGGTAGATATTGGCACCCCATAAATCCTGCTGGGCCGATCCTTCATCCAATAGGGGTTGCTCAAGATCCGCATGCATCTCAGCATCTACGGCAATAATATTCTTGTTAATATCAACAACAATTTTCAAAATCTCTTCAAATGCCGTCACCCTTTCTTCCCAGATTTTGATCAGCGACGCTGGTTGTTTAATGATTTGCATGATAAAGAATTAGGCAGCAAAGATAATCAGTATATCAACATAGAAGAGAAATAACGAGATAGCGAAATCACCTGTTCACTCGTCCTCCCGCCCGCTCAATCTCATCCGACTCCAGCACATGTATGCCGGGTTGCGAGGACTCCGCGCAGGCAATCATGGCACGTGCCACGGTTTCGGCTTGTATGGCGCGGTATTTCCTAAGGCCGCTAAACAGGAAAGGAGAAAAGATTTTCGAAATGATTTTCCCGATGCTTTCACCAAACCTCTGCTCAGGTCGCTTCCCCAAAAGCATAGACGGGCGAAGGATGTAAATGGAAGGGATCGAACACTGTTTCACGGCTTCCTCCATCTCTCCTTTGGTTCGAAGGTAAAAGTTGCCGGAAACCGGATTAGCCCCCACAGAAGAAATCACCAGGAAGGTATGAATCCCCGAACGTTCGGCTAGTTTCGCCAGGCTGACCACATACTCCACATCCACTTTGCGGAATGCATCTTGTGTCTTTGCTTTTCGCATGGTGGTTCCCAGGTAGCAGAAGAGATGATCAGCCTGAATCAATGGGAGTCCAGGGATGTCTTCGAACTGCATAATTTTCTCTGTGAATTTTTGATTAGGAAAACTGTTGGGGTTTCTGACCCATACCTCGACCTGGGTATAATTTTCATCATGGATCAGAAAATCCAGGCAATGCTTCCCGATCAAACCGGTCGATCCGATGAGTAAGGCTTTCATCTCCATTATTATTTTCTTTTCGCGGGAATGAGGGTATAAATATAGCTGTTTTAAGAATAACAAATGCTCTTTTCCAAAGGAAGTAGTATTTTTGGTGCCCGTAGAAAAACTAAATCTGGACCTATGATCAAATCAATTTCACTTTTCCTCGGGTTGATACTGTTCAACGAAATCCTGGTTTCTCAGGACATGGTTCAATGGAGGGGCCCCAACCGCGACGGAAAATATCCCGGAACCGGACTTCTCAAAACATGGCCAGAAACCGGACCAGCTCTCCTCTGGCATTTTGACGGACTCGGGGAAGGGCATGCTTCGGCCACCGTAACGAACGACCGGATATACACAGCGGGAACCCTGGAAGGCACGGGGTATATCTTTTGTCTCTCCCTGGATGGGAAACTGCTCTGGAAAATCCCTTACGGAGCCGAATGGGTGGAAAGCTGGCCCGGCACCCGGAGTACACCGCTCTATTTCAATGGAAAACTCTATATGGTAAGCGGGCTCGGCAAACTTTTCTGCCTGAATGCAGCCACCGGAAAACAGATCTGGGCGGTCGATCTTCTGAAAGAATACGACGGAAGGAATATACAATGGGGAATGACAGAGAACCTGCTGATCGACGGGAACAAATTATTCTGCACCCCCGGAGGAACAAAAAATAACGTCATTGCCCTGGATCCGACTACCGGAAAACTGATCTGGTCCTCTCCCGGCAACGAGGAAACCAGCGCCTATTGTTCCCCTGCCCTGATTAGGCTGCCTGCACGGACCATTTTTGTGACCCACACGGCAAGTTCCATCATCGGAATTGACACAAAAGACGGAAAATTGCTCTGGAAACATCCCCAACCCAATAAATATTCGGTTCATGCCAACACCCCTTATTACCGGGACGGATACCTGTACTGTGTCTCCGGATACGGGCAGGGCGGAGTTTTACTGAAACTATCGGCAGATGGCTCTGTGAAACAGGAACTATGGAGAAACACTTCGCTGGATAACAAGATTGGGGGATTTATTGTCCTCGACGGGGTTATCTATGGCGCCGACGATTCAAACAAAGCCTGGTATGGCGTGGACTGGAAAACAGGATCGAACCTTTTCTCCGGCAAAATTCTGGGAAAGGGAAACATCATCTATGCCGACGGGATGCTTTACTGTTACGGGGAAACAGGAGAGGTCGCCCTGGTCAAGCCGGCCCCTTCCGGATTTCAGAAAGTGAGTTCATTTCAAGTTCCGTATGGGGAAGCGCAGCACTGGGCTCATCTGGTCATTGGAAACGGACGATTGTATGTTCGCCACGGAGAGGTTTTGATGGCATACGACCTCAAAGAGAACTGAACAAAAGCAGTTATCTTTGCCGGGTGACAACGTTAAAAAAGTACCTATTTAAATATTCACCACTTACTATTGCCCTGGTTGCAACCGGCGTGCTGCTCTGGTGGTCCATGCACAATCCCGTGCAGTCTTTTTCCCTGGCCGTTCCCGGTATGGATAATCGTTCGGTAACTACCGTCGCTTCAGCCGAGAAGGTAAAAATAGGAGAATTTTTCGAATCTTTCGGGGAGGAAAAACCGGTTCCCGGAACCCGCTGGCCCCGCTTCCGGGGCGCCGACCTGGACAACATCAATAAGGAACCAATCAGACTCCTGGATTCCTGGGGAGAAAAAAGTCCGGAAATCTTATGGAAACTGGATCTGGGTGAAGGCCATGCAGCCCCTGCGGTATACGATGGAAAAGTTTACCTGCTGGATTACGATGAAGT
>JAZDGR010000159.1:0-5603 GCA_043806735.1 bacterium
TGTACGTATCGAACCATTTACATCCCTTAATCCTCTCGAGGAGATAACAGGACAAGCGAAGGTGTTCCCCCAGACCTTTGCCTTTATCATCGGCTACACCTATTTGTTTCCGAGAAACTAAACCGAAGCCAGAAGCCAGAAGTACAAAGTACGAAAGCAAGTTAGAAACACGAAGTTCGAAAATTTCGCTACCTCGCTGCTTCTGGTACCTTTGTATAAACTCTTTTGCAATGCCCGCACTCTTCCCTATTATCGCGAAAACCCTGTCCGGACTTGAAGAAGCTCTCGCCGCTGAATTGCAGGAGATGGGCATCGAGACGGAACTGCTTCACCGGGCGGTGAGGTTCACGGGGACCAACGAAACCCTTTACCGGGCGAACTATTGTTCCCGGCTCGCACTCCGGTTTTTGAAACAAATAACCACTTTCGATGTCCGGCAACAGGAAGATCTTTATACAAGGATCAAAGAGATTCCGTGGGAAGAGTTCATCACTGAGAGTCAGTCGCTGGCCATCGATGCGGTGATCAGCGGGCCGGTTTTTTCCAACTCCCTGTTTGTAGCCCAGAAAACAAAAGATGCGATAGCCGACCGCTTTCGGACGATCTATGGAAAACGGCCTTCCGTCGACCTGGAACATCCCGATTTGCGGATCCATGTACACTTGCAGCAGGAACAATGCACGGTTTTTCTGGATAGTTCCGGCCAGTCGTTGCACAAACGAGGCTACCGCCAGCGTACCTGGGAGGCTCCCCTGAGTGAAGTGTTAGCTGCTGGGATGATCCGCCTTTCCGGGTGGGACGGGCGAACCCCTTTATATGATCCGATGTGCGGGTCGGGTACACTGCCCATGGAGGCAGCGATGCTGGCTTCACAAACGCCGGCCGGTTATTTCCGGAAAGAATTTGCCCTGATGAAGTGGCGCGACTTTGACCGGGAACTCTGGGAAAAGATCAAGTCGGAAGCCGATGCATCCATCCAAACAGTGAGCATCCCTATCCGTGGGACCGACAAATCGCGCCAGGCCATCCATGCAGCCAAGATCAACATCCGAAAAACCCACCTGGCCGGCGCTGTCCAGCTCATGGTTGCCAATTTTCATGCGACGAAACCTCCGTTTGAGCAGGGTTACCTGCTGATGAACCCTCCCTATGATGAACGCATCCAGCTCGATGATGTGATCGCCTTCTACCGGAGTCTGGGAGATGCCCTGAAACACCTTTACTCCGGCTGGCAGGCATGGATCATCTCGTCGGACCTGAAAGCGCTGAAGTATGTCGGCCTAAAACCTTCCTTGAAAATCCCGCTCTTCAACGGCCCGCTGGAGTGCCGGTTCGTGAAGTTCGATCTGTACGAAGGAACCAAGAAACGTAAGACGTGAGACGTAGGATAAATGCGAGTATTTCTGATCAGAACACATGGCAATAATTGGCAATCCATGGCAATCCATGGCAATCCATGGCAATCCATTGCAATAATTCTTTACCTTTGAAATAAGCTTACACAACAGGAATCGACTATGAAAAGAATCGAAAAAATTGGCGTCTTCACTTCCGGTGGCGACGCGCCGGGGATGAACGCTGCCATTCGGGCGGTAGTCCGCACAGGGATTGCAGTGGGATTAGATGTATACGGGATCTACCGCGGCTATGAGGGATTGATCGACGAGTACATCGAACCGCTGTACAGCCACTCGGTCTCGAACATCATACAGCGTGGAGGAACTATCCTGAAAACCGCGCGCAGCAACCGTTTCATGACCTATGAAGGGAGGCTGAAAGCGTATGAGAACGTCCGGAAACACAAACTTGACGGACTCGTAGCCATCGGGGGAAACGGCACCTTCACAGGAGCGGCCGAATTTATCAAAGAGTTTGAAGTCCCGATCATCGGGATTCCGGGAACCATTGATAACGACCTGTACGGGACCGATTACACCATCGGTTTTGATACCGCCATCAACACGGTGATCCAGGCAGCCGATAAGATCCGGGATACAGCAACATCCCACGATCGGCTCTTCTTTATCCAGGTGATGGGGCGGGACTCCGGCTACATCGCGCTCTGGAGCGGCGTAGCGTGCGGAGCCGAGTTCATCCTGGTTCCCGAGACCAAGACTTACATCGACAACCTCACACGCCTTTTGAAGCATGACCTCAGGCAAAACAAGACCTCCGGGATCGTGATCGTCGCCGAGGGGGATGATGCGGGAGATGCCGAAACCATCGCAGCGCAGGTAAGGGAGCGGCTGCCGGAAATCGACACCCGCGTAACCATCCTCGGGCACATCCAGCGTGGCGGCTCCCCCACGGCTTGGGATCGTATGCTGGCCAGCATGTTGGGTTTTGCCTCGGTAAAAGCACTGAAAGAAGGAAAGTCGGGGGTGATGGCCGGCATGATCAACAAACAGGTGGTTTTTACCCCGTTCGAAGAGGCGATAAAACACCGGAAAGGAATCATTCTCGATTTGCTGGAGATGTCGCGCGTACTCGCACTTTAATGTGGTGAATGTGGTGAATGTGGTGGATGTGGTGGATGTGGTGGATGTGGTGGATGTGGTGGATGTGGTGGAAGTGGTGAAAAAATGGCAATTTATGGCAATTTATGGCAATTTATGGCAATATAGGGCAATCCATGGCAATATATGGCAATTTATGGCAATAATTCGTAATTGGAACGAATAACCCTTTTCGCAGATGTCATTCTCCCGCTGCCGGTCAGCGGGACCTTTACCTATCGGGTACCCTTTGAGATGAACGAGGCAGTAAAGGAAGGAGCGAGGGTGGTCGTGCAATTCGGACAGCGAAAGATCTATACTGCCTTGGTCCGGAAGATCCATCAGACACCTCCGGCCAAACACATTCCAAAATATATCCTCTCGGTTCTTGACCCCCATCCGATCGTTTCGGAAAAGCAATTTGCCTTCTGGGACTGGTGCGCAGGGTATTATTTATGCCATATCGGGGAGGTTATGAATGCGGCTCTTCCGGCGGTGTTCAAGCTTACCTCCGAATCAAAAGTGGTGATGAACCCAGCGTTTACGGGAGATTACACCCAGTTCAATGAAAAAGAGCTGTTGCTCCTGGAAGCCCTGGGCCACCGGAAAGTGATCCCCGTTTCGGAAGTGATGAAAATCCTGGACCAGCAGAAGGTGATCCCGGTCATCAAAACCCTGATTGAAAAGGGAGCTGTACTGCTAGAGGAGGAGCTGAAGGAAAAATTCCACCCGAAAAAAGAAAAACTCGTGGCGCTGGCTGCCCATCTGATCTCCAACGAAGAAAAGCTCCGGGAAGTGTTTGATGAACTGGAGAAGCGGGCCGTAAAGCAGCTCAACGTGCTGATGGCCTTGCTTCACCTCACGCGGTTCAGGACAGGGGAGGAGGCCTCGCTTCCTAAGAACCGGTTGCTGAAAGAAGTAAAAGACGGGTCTGCGGCCATCGAGAGCCTGGTTAAAAAAGGCATCCTGGTCGTCACAGAACAGGAGAAAAACCATTCTGCACTGCAGGGAAACGGGGCATCCGCAGATAAGATATTACTTACGCAACGCCAGCAGGAAACGCTGGAAACGATTCGCAGGGAGCTGCTGGAGAAAGACGCGGTGTTACTTCACGGGGTGACTTCCAGCGGGAAGACGGAACTCTATATCAAGCTGATCCAGGATGTCCTGGATGCCGGTAAACAGGCGCTTTACTTACTTCCGGAGATCGCGCTGACCGCCCAGATCATCAACCGGCTGAAAAAGTATTTTGGAGACCGTGTCGGAGTCTACCACTCCAGGTTCAATGAGCAGGAGAAGGCTGAGGTTTGGAACCGGACCATCGGGCACCAATACGAAGTGATCCTCGGGGCACGGTCGGCTGTCTTTACCCCCTTTACCAACCTTGGATTAGTGATTGTGGATGAAGAGCACGACTCCTCTTTCAAGCAAAACGATCCGGCACCCCGGTACAACGGTCGAGATGCTGCTCTATACCTGGCTCACATTCACGGGGCAAAAGCGGTACTGGGTTCAGCTACGCCGTCGCTGGAGAGCTATTTCAATGCCAAGCAGGGTAAATACGGACTGGTTGAATTATTCGAGCGTTACGGAAATCTTCCCCTGCCGGAGATCAGGGTGGTTGATATCAAGAGTGAATTGCGCCGGGGCCGGATGAAATCTCATTTCTCGTCGGCGCTCCTGGAACAGCTCGAACAGGTCTTGAACAACCGGGAGCAGGCCATCTTGTTTCAGAACCGCCGCGGATTTTCCCTTCGCCTCGAATGTGAAACCTGCCATTGGATGCCCTCCTGCAGGAACTGTGATGTAACTTTAGTTTACCATAAGAAAATCAACCAGCTTCGTTGCCATTACTGCGGGTATGTGACGAGGGTTCCGGAAAAGTGTCCCGAATGTAACGGGACGAAGATCCGGATGAAAGGTTTCGGCACCGAACGGGTGGAGGAGGACCTGCAGATCCTCTTCCCGGAAGTACGGATTGCCCGGATGGACCTCGATACCACCCGCTCGAAACACGCGCATCAAAAGATCATCACCGATTTTGAAGAGCAGAAGATCGACATCCTGGTAGGCACCCAGATGGTGACCAAAGGACTTGACTTCGACCACGTCAGCACTGTTTGTATCCTTAATGCCGATAACATGCTCAGTTACCCCGATTTCCGCTCTGCCGAACGGAGCTACCAGCTGATGGCCCAGGTGAGCGGCCGGTCGGGACGGAAACACAAGCAGGGAACAGTGATCATCCAGACCTGGCAGCCTGCCAACCCGATCATACGCGACGTGGTAAATCACGACTACCTGGCGATGTACCTGCACCAGCTCAGTGAACGCAGCCGCTTTAAATACCCCCCTTTTTACCGGCTTCTCCTCCTTCGCCTCAAGCACAAGAAGCCCGAACTGCTGAATAAAGCTGCTTCCATTCTGGCAGCGGATCTGCGGGAGGTGTTCGGGATACGGATCCTCGGACCCGAATACCCGATGGTCTCGCGCATCATGAACCTGTACATCAAACAGATCCTGATCAAGCTGGAACGGGGAAACCACGTCAATCAGCAAAAGAACCAGCTGGTAGAGGCCCTGCAACGGTTCGACAGAATCAAGGAGTTTTCGGGGGTACGAGTCATTGTGGATGTGGATCCGGTGTAGTGTCAACCACTAAAAAAACATCCTCACCCTCCTTCTTCATCAGGTATTTCTCACGGGCGAAGCGTTCGAGTTCAGCCGTGTCGTTCAGGAGTTTCTGCGTCAGGATGGAATCTTTCCGGATCTCGTCGAGGTAATATTGCTTCTCTTTCCGTAACTCATTCAGCTGGTTCTTCAGGCGAAGCCGGAGAATGACGTTGTTGCTGTCAAAGAAGAACAACCAGACCAGGAAAGCAATGGTGGTGAGAAAATACTTATTCAGGATAATATGTAAAATCTTTCTCCACATACGGCTAACAAATTTACAACCAGTTATTTGAAATTCAAAATTAAAAATTCAGAATTAAAAATTAACAAAAACAAAATAATTTCACCACATCACCACATCACCACATCACCATGGCACCACATCACCATGGCACCACTTTATTTAAAAACATCTATATTTGTCAATATTTAACT
>JAZDGR010000160.1:0-13222 GCA_043806735.1 bacterium
CTAGTATAAAAACAGTTAGTCCTGTTCCGGAGAGACCTGTGCCAAGTAATGCTAATGTATCATAAAATGAACCCGTGATCAGTAACCGTGAATTCAAGGTGTCCAGAGTCATTGACCCTATCAATTCATCTACCGTTTCACTCGGTCCACCAAATCTTATTGCCCAGATTTCGTTTCCAGAAGGATCATATTTAATAAGAAACAGATCGGTTACGCCAACACAAACCAGCTCCCCCAAATTGGTATATAAAGGATCGCTTCTATATTTTCCTCCTATATAACTGTTTCCGTTCAGGTCGGTGACAATTGACGTTACGCCTTCCCGTTGAGTCCCTCCAGCCTGGTAAGACCAGGAGCAATCCTGGCCAAAAGCGGTGAAGAGATCTGAACCCAGTAAAAACATGCAGCTAAAAACTATATCTCGGATTGTTTTCATGACAAGCAGAATATGAGATGGATTCATCATTACATCATTCAAAGATACATGTTTTATAATAATAAATTGCCGTCCCTCTCAAGGGACGATTTCAAGAGATTGCAAATACAAGGCTTCAGCCCAAGATTTCCGTTAGCGCTAGGGGAACTGGAAAGACCTATTGGACTAAAGTCCACTTTTATGGATCCTTTCAACCGTCAGCTAAAGCAGATGGCAATACATGGCAATAAATGGCAATTCATGGCAATGTATGGCAATGTATGGCAATCCTTTCCTCCAGAACCCGGTAATCATTCTCCAGCACCATTCCCGGGTAGTTTTTCGACAGTTCCAGGGCATAGATCAGATCGAAATCCCGTTGGTTCATGGAGAAATAGATCTTCCTGGCCATCAGGTACCTGGCCAGGTATTCCTGCTCGGTTTGACCGGGGGTGGGGATAAAGATCGCCCGTTTGCCGAGCGCGGCAATGTCCATGATGCTGGAATAGCCCGAGCGGCAGATCACCACCAGGGATTTCCGGATGTATTGTTCGAGCTTAGCCGACTCGAGGTGGGAAAAGATCCGGATCGTCCTTGAAAACTGATGTTCCTCTTTTTTCTCTGTAATTCCCCTGACGATTACCGCCTTGAGATCGGTGTTCTGAAGCTGGCCGAGGATTTTTTCTTCCAGGATGGTCCGCTGGGGTTCCGGGCCTGACAGCAGCACCAGGATCTCGAAATCGGGAACTTCATCGGAGGGGAGGCTCTCTGCAGAACCGGGAAAGCGCGAAAGGGTGCCGATATAATGCGTGTTGGCCGGCAGGTGAGGCGGATGTGAAAGTTCACCGGCAAGGCCCAGGTGGTTTTCAAAATCGGGGATCCAGCATTCCGAATAGCGCCTGATCACCGCATAATTCAATCTTTGCAACAGAGTGGAAACCGGCCTCATGTACTTCGGGGTCATGATCTGCAGCTGGTGAGTGAGGAATATGCAGGTCGCTTCCTTGGACCATAGGCCAAACCGGTTGTCGGAAAAGACAATATCCACCTGTCGTTCCCGGACAAGTTGCTTCAGGAAGCGATGTTCTTTGCAGATGCCGGTAAGGAGTCCGGGCCCCTGGAGCAGCATCTTCAGGGTCATCATGGAGCCTGGCGGATAGGTAATGCGGATTCCGGGAAATTGAATAGTTTCCAGTCCGGGAAACTCCCGCTGCAAAAAAGCCATCGGCCGCCGGTCGGAAGCGATCAGCACCCGGCATCCCTGCTCCAGGAATTTCCGGATGATGGGGACGCAGCGTGTAGCGTGCCCGATCCCCCAATCCAACGGGCAGATCAGTACTGTTTTCGACGATTTTGCAGGCTCCATTTAACACAAAATTAGGTGACGGATTTGCGATTGTGACAAAATTGTGAATAAATGGGTATTACTTTTCCCCCTCAAACCTGATTAATGGCAGAAAAAAAAAGATGATGTTACTTTATCAGATTGCGTTGACATTGATACCGGGAATCGGAGATGTGCTCGGGAAAAAACTGGTGACTTTATGCGGGAGCGCTGAGGCAGTGTTTCGGGAACCGAAAAAGGTGTTGCAGAAAGTAAAGGGGATCGGAGAGATTTTAAGCAGTGCGGTGAACAACAAAGAGATCTTTTCCAGGGCGGAGAAAGAGATCGAATTCATCACCCGCTTTCGGATCTCCCAGCTCTTTTTCCAGGATCCGGATTATCCGTGGAGGCTCAGGCATTGCATCGACGGTCCGGTACTGCTTTTCTACAAGGGCACGGTCAATCTCAACGCGACAAGGATCATCGGCATCGTGGGCACCCGCAGCGCGACCGGTTATGGAAAATCCATTTGCCGGGAAGTGGTCTCCGGACTGGCGACCCATACTCCGCTGGTGGTGAGCGGACTGGCTTACGGCATCGACGGCTGTGCCCACCGGGCAGCGCTGGATGCGGGGCTGGCAACCGTGGGGGTACTGGGGCACGGCCTCGACCGGATCTATCCCTATGCCCATGCTTCCCTGGCCGAACGGATGGTGAGCAGAGGAGGGTTGGTCACGGAATTTCTCAGCGGGACCAACCCCGACCGTGAGAATTTTCCGAAACGGAACCGGATCATTGCAGGGCTATGTGATGCCCTCGTGGTGGTGGAGGCAGCCCGGAAAGGAGGCGCCCTGATCACGGCTGATATTGCCAATTCCTATAACCGCGATGTCTTTGCTGTGCCGGGCCGGATTGGCGATACCTGGTCGGAAGGGGCCAATTACCTCATCCGCACCAACCAGGCGCATCTTTTCCAATCGGCCGAAAACATCGAATACATTATGGGCTGGAAAAAACAGGAAGTGACAGTAACCCCACAGCGGAAGATCTTCCTTGAACTGGCACCAGATGAAGAGGCGATTGTCAGGATGCTGGAAGAGCACAAGCAGGCAGGGATAGACGAACTCATGCACCAGTGCGGTCTGACTCCCGGGAAAGCCTCGACAGCGTTACTGAACCTGGAATTTGAAGGAGTCGTGAAATGCCTTCCGGGAAAAACATATTCGCTTACTTAAGGAATCTCAGATCTTATCGATGTAAGATATTTTATAACTTTACGGATCTTTTGTTAACAATGCACAAAAATTTGATTACCCGGAATACGATGTTGGAAGGACTTGTGGTGAAATCCACGGGTAGCTGGATACTAGTCGGCACCGGTTCCGGCGAAAAGTTCCGTTGCAGGATCAAAGGACAATTCCGGATCAAAGGGATCCGTACAACCAACCCGGTCGCCATCGGCGACCGAGTTGGGTTCTCGTTGCAGCCTGACGGGAAGGAAGGGTTGATCCGGAAAATCTTTCCGCGCGACAATTACATCATCCGCAAAGCGACCAAGCTGTCCAAAGAGTCACACATCATTGCAGCCAACGTGGATCATGCCTTCCTGATCGTGACCCTGGCCAATCCGCGCACCTCCACCGGCTTCATCGATCGCTTCCTCGTCACGGCGACTGGGTATTACATCCCTGCCAGCCTGATCTTTAATAAGCTGGACATCTATCACGGCAAGCAACTCGGGACACTGCAAGAGCTCTTCCGGATCTATGAAGATGCCGGCTATCCGTGCCTGGCCGTTTCTGCCCTCCGGGGCGACGGGGTGGATCAGCTGCGGTCGCTTCTGAAGGGGAAAGTAAGCCTGTTTGCCGGCCATTCGGGATCGGGCAAATCGGCTCTGATCAAAGCCATCGATCCCCGGCTGGAACCCCGGATAGGGGAGCTCTCCGAAGTTCATCAGAAGGGGATGCATACCACTTCATTTACCGAAATGTATGAGCTTGAGGGTGGCGGATGCATCATCGACACGCCAGGGATCAAGGAGTTCGGACTGGTCCACTTCGAAACCGTCGAGATCCCCAGGTGTTTCCCCGAGATGGATCGCCTGTTACCCGAATGCCAGTACAAAAACTGCACCCATACCCACGAACCCCACTGTGCCGTGAAAACGGCTCTTGAAAAAGGAAAGATCAGCCGGATCAGGTATAATAGTTATCTTAGCATCCTCAATGATGACCCCCAAAAATAATCTCAGCCATGCTTGCCCGTGACCTGATCAACGAACCTGATATCCTGGACCTGAAAGCCTACGCGGATCCCGGGGTGATTCATAGCCTCCTCAAAAGCGAAGCCTATGTGCGGGAGAACCAGCCTGTATTCGAGGTGATCCAGACTTTCGCCAACCTGAAGCTGAACCTGATGCCCGTCCTCGACGAAAAGAACAAGTACCTGGGGAGTATTACCCTGGAGAACCTGGTCCGACTTCTGGCCAGGATTACGTCAATCGACGCACTGGGCGGGATCATCGTGCTCGAGATCAACGACAAAGACTACTCGCTTTCACAACTTGCACAGATTGTGGAGGCCAACGATGCCAAGGTACTGAGTGCATACATCACCTCCTTTACCGATTCCACTAAACTGGAAGTCACCCTGAAGATCAACAAGCTAGAGATCGGCCCCATTCTCCAGACCTTCGACCGATACGGTTATACGGTGAAGGCCTCCTATTCAAACCAGGATGCCTATTCGGAAACTCTCCGGGAGCGCTTTGATTCCCTCATGAATTACCTGAATATCTGATCCATTGGGTTTTCGGGAAATTTCAACTATCTTTGCGCCTTGAAAATCATAGCCGTTCATGAATCTAGCCCTTTTCGGCCATTCGGCGACAGATCCGATGCTTCCTTACCTCCAGGGTTTTGTCAAAAAACTGGAAGAGATCCGAGGAGCCACTTATATCTATGAGCCGTTCTTCCGCCAGCTGGAAGGACGGATCCGGTTTCAGTTCGCCCCGGAGGTCTTCCGGCACCATACCGAGATCAAAGAAAAAATGGACTTCCTGTGTTCCATTGGAGGGGATGGCACCATTCTCGACGCGGTGGTGCAGGTCGGGAACTCGGGAATCCCGATCATCGGCATCAATATGGGCCGGCTGGGATTTCTGTCCAGTTTCTCCAAAAATGAGATCCTGCCCGCGCTGGAGGATATCTTTGCCAGGAACTATTCCCTGGAGAACCGCACCCTGCTTCAATTGCATACGCAAACCGGCCTGTTCCCCGATTTCCCTTATGCCCTCAACGATCTTACCATCTATAAAAGCGACCGACAGACCATGCTGGCGATCCGGACGTACATCAACGGCGAATTCCTCAACTCCTACTGGGCCGATGGCCTGATTGTCGCCACCCCGACAGGCTCCACTGCTTATTCCCTTAGCTGTACGGGTCCCATCGTGACCCCGGGAGCTGAAAACTTCGTCATTACCCCCATTGCCAGCCACAATTTAACGGTACGACCGATTGTGATCCGCGACGACAGCCGGATCCGCATCACGGTTGAAGGGGAGGGAAATGAGTTTTTCATCGCCCTGGATTCTCGGAAAGAAAAGGCCACTACGGGAATGGAGTTATCCATCACCCGGGCCGGATTTGATATTCAGCTAGTCAGGCTTCCGGACCGGCATTTCTTTAAGACCATCAGGGAAAAACTCAACTGGGGATTGGATGCAAGGAATTGATGGGGAAGTCCTCAATAAATCCGGGATTTTAGCGTTAGATAGGTTTGTTTTGGAGTTAACCATACGGCATGAGAATTTTCTTAAGTACTTTGTTTACCGTCACATTTCTGTATAGCGTTCATTCACAGGATTTTGAGGCCGGCATCTACGGAGGTGGTTCCTATTACCTGGGAGACCTGAATCCTTCTGCCAACTATAGTGGGACGCAACTGGCTTACGGGGTGATTGCAAGGTACAACTTCGATAACCGCTGGGCAGTAAAGTTCAACGCGTACAGAGGGAAACTCAAAGCCAATTCGGCAAGCTCCTGGTTCTTGCCTGAACGTGACCTGCAGTTTACCAGTCCGGTAACGGATATTTCCGCGGTGGCGGAATTCAATTTTCTGCCCTATTTCACCGGCAGCAAACGAAACTTTATCACCCCTTATGTCTATGCCGGGATCGGGATCTTCTTTTTTAAGCCCATGTCGGGAGGCGTGGAGCTGCGGCCCCTCGGCACCGAAGGACAAAAGTCGGGGTACGACGGAAGAAAACCCTATTCCCTATTTAGTGTAAACGTTCCGTTCGGACTGGGGGTCAAAGTGAGCGTTTCGAGCAAAATCGGATTAGCTCTCTTCTGGGAAATGCATAAAACCTTCACCGATTACCTCGATGATGCGAGTACGACTTACTACCTGGATGGAACCACCATTGACCCAGACAATCCTCAGCAATATTTTTCCGATCCGGCCATGGACCATCAACCCGGGATGCAGAGGGGTAATTCAAAAAATCAGGACTGGTATTCCTTCTCCGGTATCACAATTACTTATAAATTTGCACTCGCCGAAAGCCGCCGGTGCAAAGATATATACAGCAACTGAGACGACAGAACCAGCATGGAGCTGAAAGAGCAGATTAACAAGGGGAAACTACCTCATCATGTTGCCGTGATCATGGACGGAAACGGGCGATGGGCCCGGAAACAGGGATTTGTCCGGGTGAAAGGCCATGAGAAAGGCGTCGGCGCCGTGAGGGCTACCGTGGAGGCTGCTGCTGAACTCGGGATCAACTACCTGACCCTATATGCATTCTCGACAGAAAACTGGAATCGTCCGAAATACGAGATTGATGCGTTGATGCGGCTCCTCGTGCAGTCGATCCACAACGAAATGAAGACCCTGATGGATAACAACATCCGGTTGACCACTATCGGGGACATTCTCTCCCTGCCTCTCAATAGTCAGAGAGAACTTCAGAAAGCAATGGCAAAAACCTCAGCTAATACCGGATTGACCCTGGTGCTTGCCCTAAGCTACAGCTCCCGGTGGGAAATCCTGGAAGCGACCCGGGAAATCGCCCGGCGCATTGCTTCCGGAGAATTGAACCCGGAAGAGGTGGATCTCAACGTATTTACAGCGCATTTATCCACCCGCGGCATCCCCGATCCCGAGTTACTGATCCGCACCAGCGGTGAATTCAGGATCAGCAACTTCCTGCTGTGGCAGATTGCCTATACGGAATTGTATTTTACATCCACGTTGTGGCCTGATTTTACGAAAGAAGAGTTTTATCAGGCGATCCTTGATTTTCAAAACCGCGAACGCAGATTTGGCCTGACAAGCGACCAGGTAACCCTGGCTAAAGCCAAACAGAAGAACAGATCTAAATGAAGCTGAGATCCCTTATTATCATCATCCTGTCAGGTGTTCTGTTTCAGCCCGTCATGGCCCAGATTTCCCTTGGCGATTTCGGAATAGACTACAGCAAGCCAAAGGAATATGAAATCGGTGGAATTACGGTAAGCGGTGTAAAATACCTGGATGCCAATGTGCTGATCATGCTTTCGGGATTGACGGTGGGGGATCGCCTCGAAGTTCCCGGAGATCACATCACCAAAGCCGTGAAAAAACTGTGGGACCAGGGTTTGTTCGAGAATGTCCAGATCTCGGTCACCAATGTCATTGGAAGCCGTATCTTTTTCGACATCTACCTGAAAGAGCGTCCCCGCCTGTCGAAATTCTCCTTCACGGGGGTAAAAAAATCCGATGCCGATAACATCCGGGAGAAAATCCACCTGGTGAAGGGCGATTATGTGACCGATAATCTCATCATTAAGACTGAGAACATCATTAAAAAATATTTTGAAGAAAAAGGATTTCTAAATGCCGATGTGGATATTGTGCTGAAAAAGGACTCGGCTTCGGCCAACAACCTATCGATGGTGATCAACATCAGCAAGAACGGGAAGGTTAAAGTTTACCAGCTCAATGTCAATGGCAACGTGCATCTGACGAAAGAGCAGATCTCCACGGCATTCAAGGATACCAAGGAGATGGCGATCTTTAATCCCATGGACGGCCTCGACGTACTCATCTGGGAATCGGTGAAAGCAGCCTTCCACCTTGATTTTGTTGAGATTGCCAACATCATCGAACAGCATGCCTTCGAGACGGTGCGGTTACGGATCTTCAAAGCTTCCAAGTTTATCCCCGAAGATTATGAGGAGGATAAGATCAACCTGATCACCAAATACAACTCCCTTGGCTACCGTGATGCCCGAATCATTGCAGATTCCATTGTCAGGAACGACGACAACACCATCAACGTCAGCATCTGGGTGGAAGAGGGTCCCAAGTATTACATACGAAGCATCACCTGGGTGGGGAACACCAAGTACAACGATCAGTTCCTTTCTCGATTCCTGCGGGTTCAGCCCAGGGATGTTTACAACAAGGAGGCGCTTGATGCGGCTTTGACCTATGACCCGAACGGGGGCGACCTCCGTTCGCTTTACATGGATGACGGGTACCTCTTCTTTGATGTCGTTCCTGTCGAGGTGAGGGTGGAGAATGACTCCATCGACCTGGAGATCCGGATGCACGAAGGAAAACAGGCAACCATCAGCAAGGTAACCATCAAGGGAAATACAAAAACCAATGACCATGTGGCTCTGCGGGAGGTGCAGACACGGCCAGGACAGCTTTTCAGCCGCGACCGGCTGATCCGTTCCCAGCGACAACTTGCCCAGCTTCGCTACTTTGACGCAGAAAAACTGACTCCCAACGTCGATCCTCATCCGGAGGACGGAACGGTAAACATTGAATATACAGTGGAAGAGACATCAGCCGACCAGATCGAACTTTCGGGAGGATGGGGATACGGCAGGATCATCGGAACCCTCGGACTTTCTTTTAACAACTTCTCCCTCCGGAATTTCTTCAACTGGAAAACCTGGAGACCGATCCCATCCGGCGACGGCCAGAAACTGAGTGTGCGTGTCCAGACGTACGGGAAAGGCTATTTCAGTTATAGCTTCGCATTTACCGAACCCTGGCTCGGCGGGAAAAACCCCCTGGCGCTCAGCCTCTCCTATGTACATTCAAAATACACCAACGGCCTTTCTAAAGGGGATTCGCTATACGGATATTTCAAAATTGACGGGTTCTCCATAGGTCTGGGATCGATGCTGAGATGGCCCGATGATTATTTTTCCCTCTACCACAGCATCAATTACTTCCTTTACAATACCAAAAACTACTCTGCCATCTTTTCGTTCGGCGGGGGTAACGGCTATTACAACGCGCTTTCCTACGCGGTCACTTTATCCAGGAATTCGATTGACAACCCGATCTTTCCGCGGGCCGGATCCGAGTTAGCCATCACGCTTGAACTGACACCTCCATACAGCCTGTTCCGCGGGGATGTGAATTATGACACCATGCCTTACAGCGAACGCTACAAATGGGTGGAGTACTACAAAATCAAGTTCAAGGGGTCCTGGTTTATCACCCTGATCGATAAACTGGTCCTCTCCCCCAGGATCCAGATCGGATTTCTCGGCACATACAACACCAAATTGGGTGTGACTCCCTTTGAGCGCTTCTACCTGGGAGGCGACGGACTCACCGGATATAACAATATGGACGGCAGGGAGCTGATCGGGATGAGGGGATATGCCAACAATTCGCTTACCCCAGGATATCCCAATACCCTCGGAGGAGCCGTTTATACCAAGAATACGCTGGAACTGAGATATCCTATTTCCCTGAATCCGAGCGCCACAATTTACGGACTTGCCTTCCTGGAAGCCGGAAATGACTGGTTGCACTTTCGAGATGTCAATCCCTTTAACCTTTACCGGTCAACGGGATTCGGCATCCGGGTATTTTTACCCATGTTCGGGTTGCTGGGGCTTGACTGGGGATACGGACTGGATCCCGTTCCGGGCGTTCCGGGGGCAAACGGAGGACAGTTCCATTTCTCGATCAATTCGTCGATAGACTAACAGAAAATGGTGAAATGGTGAAAATGAAGCTAAGCAAACAGCATTAATGCAAAACCAACGAATTATGAAAAAACCAGTTTTATTGTTTTTAGGACTACTGTGCCTGATAGCGGTTTTACAGGCCCAGAAAGTCGCTTACGTGGATACTCAGTATATCCTCGACAACATTCCCGAATATACGGAAGCCCAGGGCCAGCTGGATGAGGTTTCCATTCAGTGGCAGAAAGAGATCGAAGAAAAATTCGCAGAAGTTGGAAAAATGTACAAGGATTACCAGGCCCAGTCGGTTCTTCTGCCCGAGGATATGAAGAAGAAAAAGGAGCAGGAAATCGTGGATAAGGAGCAGGAAGCAAAAGGCCTTCAAAGGCAGTATTTCGGAAAGGACGGAGAGTTGTTCAAGAAACGGCAGGAGTTGGTCAAGCCCATCCAGGAAAAGATTTATAATGCGATTCAGCAGATTGCCGACGACAATAATTACGGGATCGTCTTTGACAAGGCAGGGAGCCTCACCATCATGTACGCCAATCCAAAATACGATATCAGCGATGATGTCCTTGATCAGCTTGGCGCTTCCATGGGATCCCGTACCCGCAGCAAGGCAGCGACCGGTACAAAACCCGGGCCGGATACCCGACCGGGCTCGGATACCAAACCGGCGACGGACACAAAACCTGCCGGGGGCGACCAGCGAAAATAATAGATGTAAGTACAGTGCAAATGAATATTTTTTCTAATTTTGCAAACCCAAGAATATGAAACCTTAGAACTTAAAAAAATGAAAAAAACCATCAAGATCATTGCAGTGATTGCCCTCTTCTTAGGTATTTCATGCGTTTCCCAGGCACAAATCACCCAGAAAATCGGATTCGTGAATTTCAATGAATTGCTCCAGGCAATGCCCGGGATTGACTCGGTGAAGACCGCTCTTCAGAAGTATCAGGAGACCCTGACGGATCAAATGGATCAGATGCGGACAGAGTTCGAAAATAAATACCTGGATTATCAATCCAAATCAGCCGGGATGTCCGATATCATCAAGCAAAACAAGGAACAGGAGCTTGCCCAGTTGCAGGAGCGGATTGATGCTTTTCAGCAGAAAGCACAGGGAGATCTGCAAGCGAGGCAGCAACAACTTCTCCAGCCATTGATTGATAAAGCCAAACTGGCCATAGCCGAAGTGGCAAAAGAACATGAATATACTCAAATATTGAACGCCATTGAAGATGTGGTGCTTTACACCACTCCCTCACACGACATCATGTCATTGGTAAAGAAAAAGCTGGGAATTGAATAAGTATAGAAAACCCCGCATCGCGGGGTTTTTTAATGTTTTGGATAATCCAGCGAGTAGTGAAGCCCCCGGTTCTCCTTCCGGGCGATCGCCTGCTTGATGACCAGGTAAGCTACGTTAATCATGTTGCGCAGTTCACATAACCTCGGCGTAAGGATCGATTTGTCGTAAAGATCTTCCGTTTCGCTGTACAGCAACTCAAGCCGGTCAAAAGCCCGCTGCAACCGGAGGTTCGAGCGCACAATCCCTACGTAATTGCTCATGATCGCCTGCAACTCTTTCTGCGACTGGGTGATCAGAACCATCTCTTCGGTCAGCACCATGCCTTCCGCATTCCAGTCGGGGATCGCATTGCAGTAATCAATGGTTTTTATCTGCTGGAGCGCATGCTCGCTAGCCCGGTGGGAAAATACCACCGACTCAAGCAGCGAATTGGAAGCTAACCGGTTGGCCCCGTGCATCCCGGTGCAGGCGCACTCCCCGGAGGCATAGAGATTCCGTATGGTGGTGTGCCCGAATTCATCGGTTTTGATGCCTCCGCAAATGTAATGAGCCGCCGGCACCACGGGAATCAGATCGCGGGTAATGTCTATGCCTACACTCAGGCACTTGGCATAGATGCGGGGAAACTGCCGGATCAGATCGTTTTTATTCAGGTGGCGGCAGTCGAGGTATACAAAGTCCTCCCCGCTGATCTTCAGTTCATTGTCGATGGCCCTTGCCACAATGTCACGCGAAGCCAGCGAGAGACGGGCATCGTATTTATGCATAAACTCTTTCCCGTCGTAAGTCTTCAACACACCCCCGAAACCCCGCAATGCTTCCGTAATCAGGAAGGAAGGGCGTTCCTGGGGATTGAATAAAGCCGTGGGATGAAACTGGATGAACTCCATGTTTTCAATGATTCCCATGGCTCGGTATACCATGGCAATCCCATCGCCGGTGGAAACAGTAGGATTGGTAGTGTTGCTGTAAATGTTCCCGGCCCCCCCGGTGGCGATCAGGGTTACTTTTGCCAGAATGGTATCCACCAGCCGGCTTCTGGGATTCAACACATAAGCCCCATAACAGGTGACGTCGGATGTGCGGATGTTGACTTCCACTCCGAGATGATGCTGCGTGATGATGTCGATTGCATAGTCGTTTTCCAGTACCTCGATATTCGGATGTTTCCGTACCTGATCGATCAGGGTATCTTCGATCTCTTTCCCGGTGCTGTCTTTGTGATGGAGTACGCGGTACTCGGAATGACCTCCCTCTTTCGCCAGGTCGTAGCGGCCCGACTGGGTCTTGTCAAACTTGGCTCCCCAGCGGATCAACTCTTTGATCCGTTCGGTGGATTCGGTAATGGTAAGCCTGGCGATCTTTTCGTTGCACAAACCATCCCCGGCAACAATCGTATCATGGAGATGCTTTTCGTATGAGTCGGGCGTGTACATGACAGCAGCGATCCCCCCCTGCGCATAGCTGGTGGCAGTGTCGTCCATCTTCTGCTTGGTGACAATGCACACTTTTCCATGTTTCGCTGCCTTTAAAGCAAAAGTCAGACCGGCAACACCGGATCCGATGACCAGAAAATCCACATACGTTCTCATAGGATCAGATTTTCAAGATTACTTAAATATGAAAATGTGTCCATCCGTGAAGGTTCACCAAATCCATCGTATATCCTCTTGCAAAAATACAGCATAATTCCGTACCTTTGCCGCAAAATTTTAAAACCGAATGGATTACATACAAAACTACATTGCTACTCACAAGGACCGGTTTCTTCAGGAATTGTTCGGTTTGATAAGGATTCCTTCCATCAGCTCGGAAAAGGAACACAAGGATGACATGGTCAAGGCTGCCGAATACTGGAAGAAATCGCTGAAAGATGCCGGGGCCCACCGGGCCGAAGTAATCCAGACGTCAGGCAATCCCGTGGTTTACGGGGAGAAGATCATTAATCCAGCGCTGCCGACGGTACTGGTCTATGGCCACTACGATGTCATGCCCGTCGATCCGCTCGAACTCTGGGAAACCCCTCCGTTCAAACCCGAAGTGCGCGACGGGAAAATCTATGCCCGCGGCGCTGATGACGATAAGGGTCAGGCATTTATGCAGGCCAAAGCAGTTGAACTGATGGTGAAAACCAATACCCTCCCATGTAACGTCAAATTCATGATCGAAGGAGAAGAAGAGATAGG
>JAZDGR010000161.1:0-35323 GCA_043806735.1 bacterium
GAGTGAAGAACGGTACGAAGCATTGATCGAAACATCCCTTGACGGTTTCTGGGTTGTTGATATTGAAGGTCGTCTTATTGAAGTGAACGATGCATATTGTTTAATGACCGGATATACGAGAGAAAAATTACTATCAATGAGTGTCAGTGATTTAGAAGTTATAGAAACACCGGAGAAAACCCGTGAGCATATCGAAAAACTTGTTGCACAAGGGTGGGATCGTTTTGAAAGTAAGCACCGTTGTTCTGACGGCAAAATAATTAATGTTGTAATTAGTACAATTTACCTAAGCTCTCAAAACATTATTCTTGTTTTTATTGATGATATTACGGAACAAAAGCAATCAGAAAGGCTTCTGCGCCTTAGTGAAGAAAAACTAAGAGCAATTAGTCAAACTGCTAATGATGCTATTGTTACTTCGAATAGTTCAGGAATTATTGAGGGATGGAACAATGGAGCAGAAAAAATATTTGGTTATAAAGAAAATGAGGTTTTAGGGCAATCTCTAGTGTGCTTAATTCATGAGACATATAAAGAAGCCCATGTAAATGGGATGCAACGCCTTGCAGCCGGCGGCGAATCGCAATTAATTGGGAAATCAATTGAACTAATAGGATTGCATAAAAATGGAACTGTTTTTCCGATGGAATTGTCCCTGGCAGAATGGGAAACATCAACAGGTAAGTATTACACGGGGATAATTCGTGATATAACCTATAGGAAACAGGTCGAAGAATCGCTCAAAAAATCCGAAGAAAAATTCAGGCTGTTATTCGATACAATTCCTGATGCAATAATTATTCACGATTTGGAAGGACATATCCTACAAGTGAACAGAATGGCTTGCAAGCGGCTTGGTTATAGCAATGAAGAATTGCTGCAAATGACCGTAAAAGAAATTGATTCACCAAAATTCACCGCATTACTTACTGAGCGAATGACACAATTTTTACAGGTAGGGTACGCTGTTCTTGAGACTGAACATTTGAGCAAGGATGGTGTCGTTATCCCGACGGAGTTAAGCAGCCGTGTCATCGAATATGAAGGTAAACCTGCTGTCTTAAGTGTTGCAAGAGATATTTCAGAACGGAAGCAGATAGAAGAAAAATTAATCGTCCAAAGCACTGCGTTAAACTCCGCTGCTAATTCTATTGTTATAACCGACATTACAGGAAAAATAGAATGGGTAAATCCCGCCTTCACTAAATTAACCGGTTACATACCTGAAGAAGTCACGGGAGAAAATCCGCGTACATTAAAATCCGGTAAACAAGATGCTGCTTTTTATAAGAATCTGTGGGATACAATACTCGCAGGGGAAGTTTGGTACGGTGAAATGATAAATAAGCGTAAAGATGGCAGCGAATACAACGAGGAGATGACGATTACTCCGGTAAAGGATGAGAACGGAGAGATTACCCGTTTCATTGCAATCAAGCAAGATATTACCGAACGGAAAAAATTTGAGGAAGAACTTTCAAAAGCAAAAACAGAAGCCGAACAAGCGAACCTGGCAAAGAGTGAGTTCCTCTCCCGCATGAGCCACGAACTTCGAACCCCCATGAATTCAATTCTCGGTTTTGCTCAGTTAATGGATATGGGAGAACTCACCCCGGCTCATAAAAAAGGGGTGAATCACATTCTGAAAAGCGGAACGCATCTGCTCGATCTAATAAACGAAGTGTTGGACCTTTCGCGAATTGAGGCGGGTAAGCTTTCACTTTCCATTGAACCCGTTCAGCTTCGCGGGATTATTCTGGAAACCGTGGATATTGTTCGTCCCCTTGCAGCAAGGTCCAATGTAAAACTGGAATTAATAAATTCAGTAACCAACGATCTCTTTGTAGAAGCCGATCGTCTACGCCTGAAACAAGCGCTCCTGAACCTCATAACCAACGCCACAAAATACAACCGGGAAGGCGGCTCTGTCACGATCGAATGCAGTGACCCACGTCTCACGTCTCACATCTCACGTCCCACGTCCCTCATCCGCATAAGCGTAACCGACACCGGCATCGGAATTTCTCCGGAGAATCTTGAAAAACTCTTCACCCCTTTCAAGAGAATCGATGCCGAGAAAACACAGGTCGAAGGTACCGGGCTTGGCTTAACGGTAGTTAAAAAATTGATGGAAGCTATGTATGGAACGATAGGCGTAGAAAGCGAAGAGGGAAAAGGAAGTACCTTTTGGATTGAATTGCCTCAGGGTGAAAGTACTAAGGGCTTATATGAACAAGCAGATAAACCGGCAACCAAGGAGGCAGGAATAACCCGTAAAACCGGATTGATTTTGTATATAGAAGATAATGTAGCCAACATCCAACTCGTTGAGCAGATTCTTGTGGATCATCGACCTGCAATCCGTTTAATAACGAATATTTATGGAAAGCGAGCGATGAAATTTGCAACGGATTACAAACCTGATTTGATTCTGCTCGATCTCGATCTGCCCGACATCGAAGGCGCTGAAGTGTTGAAGCTTCTTCAGGCCGATCCAAAAACAAAAGCCATTCCGGTTGTCGTCCTGACCGCCGATGCCACCCCCCGGCAGATTGAGAAGTTGTTGAAAGCAGGAGCGAAAGAGTATTTAACCAAACCGCTGGATGTTGTGGGGTTTTTGAATGTTGTGGATGAGATGCTTGGGACGTAGGACGAGGGACGAAGGACGAGGGAAGAAGGAAGAGGAATAAATTTCACCATATCACCATCAAGGGATTAAAAACTGACAAATATGATAGATTCAACCCTGAAAAATGCCAACATCCTGATCGTGGATGATCAGCAGGCGAATATTGATGTTCTTACCGGTCTTCTGGAGGTCAAGGGATACATAAACGTGAAAACAACTACCGACCCGCGCCTGGTTACCGGCATGTTCAAAGAGTTCAAACCCGATTTGATCTTACTCGACCTGGCCATGCCGCACCTGACCGGTTTTCAGGTGATGGAACAGTTGAAACCGCTGATGCCTGACGGCTGTTATATGCCAATATTGGTGCTTACCGCCGATGTATCTCCGGATGCAAAACGACGTGCACTTGCAGGGGGTGCAAAAGATTTTTTAACCAAACCGTTTGATCTGATTGAGGTTGATCTGCGGATTAATAATCTGCTTGAAACCCGGTATCTTCATCAGCGACTTGAGAACCAGAATCAGATTTTGGAGGAAAAAGTGAAGGAACGGACCATGGAGCTGGAGAATGCCTACCGGAAACTTGAACAGGCAAACCAGGAGCTTCAAACCCTTGACAAGGCAAAAGGCGAATTTCTCCGGCTGATCAGTCACGAGATCCGGACCCCGCTTAACGGGATCCTGGGTTTTACCAGCCTGCTCAGATCGGAACTCGAGTCACCCGAATTGCTGGAATTTATCACCCACCTGGAAAACTCCGCTATCAGGCTGGAAAAATTCTCTTACCAGGCGCTGATGATCACGGAGTTACGCACGAAAAGGCGCAATATTACGGTGAACCCTGTACCTCTTCAGGATCTGGTTGACCATGCACATAAACAGTTATTTGATAAGATTCAATCAAAAAATATGAATATTCTGACTCACACAGATCCCTCGGCTACCACTATTCTGTGCGACAGGGAATTGTTGCAAACCTGTTTCGAAAACCTGATTGACAATGCCGTGAAGTTTTCACCCCCGAATAATGCTATAATTGTAAAAACCTTTTCAGATGACATGCATACCGTTTGTGAGATCATCGACAAAGGGACAGGTTTTTCACCCGATTCGTTGAAGAACCCGTTTGCTCTTTTCGGGGTTGGAGATAAACATGTTGACCAAAATACCGGATTGAATCTGGCCTTGACAAAACTGATCATGGACGCGCACCAGGGCGGGATAGAGATAAAAAATAACGAGGCCAAAGGGGCGACGGTCCGGTTGATTTTTTATAACCTCCTGACCTCCTGACTTCCTGACCTCCTGCCTTCCCTATCGGAATGCCGGGATGAGCAAGAGGAAAAAATTTCGACTGTAATCGAAATATATTTCGTATCTTTGAAAAGTTACAATCATAATCCATTTTTTATGATACCCCGCGACCGATATCTCAAACAACTGGCACCTTTTATCGGCAAACCCGTGATCAAAGTCATTACGGGGATCCGCAGGTGCGGAAAAAGCACATTTCTGAAACTGATTTGCAACTCATTGGAAGAAACCGGGGTTGATCACGGGAATATCATTTTGATAAACAAAGATTCCCTTGAATTCGATTTCATTAAGAATTACCATGATCTGGATACCTACGTGAAGAACCGGTGCACGAAAATTTCAGGGAAGGTTTATCTGTTTATTGACGAAGTACAGGAAATAGATGGCTGGGAAAAAGCGGTCTCGGGGTTTTTAGCAGATCAGACTGCTGATTTGTTTATTACCGGCTCAAATTCGAGAATGTTGTCGTCGGAACTGGCTACCTATATCTCGGGCAGGTACGTAGAGTTCAATATGTATACGCTTATATTCTCCGAATTTTTAAAATTCCGGCGTGTGACCGACCCCGGGAAAACGGAAGCGGAATTCAGGCTATTTATGAAATACGGAGGTTTTCCCGGGATTCACCGGATGGAATATGATGATGAAGTGATTGAACAGTACCTTGCCTCGTTATATAATACCATTCTGTTAAAAGATGTCGTTTTAAAGAACGGAATCCGCGATGTCGCCCTGTTGGAAAGGGTGGCCCACTTTACGGCCGATAACTGCGGAAATATCACTTCTTCAAAAAAGATAGCCGATTTTCTGAAATCGCAAAAAATAAAAGGCTCTGTGGATACGGTCCACAATTACCTCAATATGCTGACTAATGCATATATTTTTCATAAAGCCAATCGTTTTGATATCAAAGGGAAACGTCTGCTGGAGATTCATGAAAAATATTATGCTGGTGATATAGGTCTGAATCATACCCTTACCGGGTACAACATGCAGGATATCTCAGGTCGCCTTGAAAACATTGTTTACCTGGAGCTTCTATACCGGAGATTTAAAGTTCATATCGGGAAATTTAACGAGTTGGAAATTGATTTCATTGCCTCGAGAAATGAGGAACGGATGTATATCCAGGTAGCGTATCTGCTGCATGATCAGGATACGATCAACCGCGAATTTGGAGCCTTGGAAAAGATCCCGGATAATTATCCCAAAATGGTTTTGTCAATGGATAAATACCACGATTCCAATCGAAAAGGGATTCAATGGTTCAACTTGTTGGAGTTTTTGACACAACCGGGATAGGGGAAAAATTGCACAGGAATGCCATGAATGCCCAGGAATTTCGAATTTCCTAATTTTCTCCTGACTTTCCGACCTCCTGAAAGCGCATCAGTACCCTTACTCCTGTTGATAGTATAATTTCTTTGCTTTGGTCACTCCCCAGTAGTTGAGCAATTCGGCGTTTTGCTCGGAGTCTTTGTAATCAAGGATTTTATTCCAGGACATCACCGGACAGTTTTGGGTCAGGAAAACAATCGAATCCTGTGATTGGGCAAGTTCTCTTAAAGCTTGTTTTTCACATGCATTTTCCCGAAACCGGGGTTCGTCGGCTCGCGTAAACACCAGTAATACTGCTGCAATGGCAATAACATAAAAAGTTTTAAAAATACTCTTTGATAAATTGTTGATTAAAAAATAGGTGGACAACCCGAAAAGGAACATCAGGCATATAGTGACCGGCATCACGGTATCGTATCGAAGGACATTTGGGCGGTAAATCCGGTATCCGCCAAGGGGAAGCAGGACTATGTAAATCAGCATGAAAATACACATCCATTTCAGAAGCCCGATAATTCGCTTCCCTTCATCATTCCGGAATTTTATCCGGATCATTACCGAGTTCAACGCAAGTACACCTAACAGTAATGGAAACCCTGCTTTTTCGGTGAACTGATAATAAAATCCAACGGGTAACCGAGAATAATATTCTCCCAGAGGAAGGGTATACAATTCGTTAATAAGATTATGCATGCCTATGAATAAAGAGTAGCCGCAAAGCAGAGAAAAGAGAAGGAAAAAGAACAGGAGGTCAGCCGGAATTTTTCTGATGGCTTGGAAAACTCGCCTGAAAAAGGGGAGTGATCAGAATGGCAGCGAGGATGAATTGAGCATTAAAAATGTTCCCTTTCCCGGAAATATATACGGAAAGGAGGTATATAAACAGGAGCTGGATCCCTGTTTTCATCAGTGCACATGCCAGGTAAATGCTGTCAATCGGACTTGCAAATGATTGCAGTACAATGGGCATGTACGACATATAGAACGAAATGAACCAATGGCCAAAGAACCTGTTTGGATTGGCCCATGTGGTGTCTCTGGCGATAATGCCAAATCCGAATGGATCATGCATGAGCGGGTGATAGGCGGAACTTTCAGATGTGAGAACTCCGTCTGCAAGATCTCCATCGAGAGGCATGTAATAATGCTGGATAAATGAGTAGCAAACATCAAGACAAAGCAGCAATAACAGAATCCCAAACCAAGTGCGTTTCCAGTTCATATGACAACTAATCTTGTGTTTTGCATCTATCCGACAAATCTACGAAAACGATTCTGAAAATGTCCGTACATTTGTCTCCAAACCAACTCCAGATCTTATGTGCGAAACCTGCGGCTGCGGAGAACCCGCTGATGTTCATGACCATACTCATGATCACGATACCTCTCACTACCATCACCACCTTCACCACCCAGACGGCCGGATCGTAAAAATCCAGCGGGATATCCTGGGAGAGAACAACCTGGTTGCCCAGCGGAACCGGGGCTTCCTGGAAGCCAAAGGAGCTGTATGCCTCAATATCGTCGGCTCTCCGGGATCGGGAAAAACCACCCTGCTGGAACGCACCTGCCGTGAACTGGGTAAGGAACAGTTTTTTTATGTAATTGAAGGGGATCAGCAAAGCTCCCTGGATGCAGAACGCATCGAAGCAACCGGCGTTAAAGCGATCCAGATCAATACGGGGACTGGTTGCCATCTCGATGCCGCCATGGTTAACAAGGCGCTGAAAGAGTTGGAGATCCGGGAGCACAGCATCACCTTCATCGAAAACGTGGGGAACCTGGTCTGCCCGGCGCTGTTCGACCTCGGAGAAAACCGACGGGTGGTCATCTACAGCGTTACCGAAGGAAATGATAAACCCCTTAAGTACCCCTACATGTTCCGTTCGGCTCACCTGGCTGTCATCACGAAAACCGATCTGATTCCCTACGTGGATTTTAACCTGGAGAAAGCGCGGGAAGACATGAAAAGAACTCATCCGGGAATCGAAATCATTGAACTCTCGGTCAAAACAGGGAAAGGCTTGCAGGAATTTTATCATTGGCTGAGGAACGTGAGACGTAAGACGTGAACCGCTACTTTGTAAAATTAGCCTTTGATGGAACGAACTACCATGGTTGGCAAATCCAACAAAATGCCCGCACGGTACAACAGGCGTTGAATGATGCATTTAGCCTGATCCTGCGCGAGCCGGTCAGGCTGACCGGATGCGGCCGCACCGATACCGGAGTCCATGCTTCGGAATTCTTTGCCCATGTTGACCTGGCGAGATCGCTTTCGGAAGAAGAACGAACCAAGCTGGTTTTCAAACTCAACGGTTACCTGGATGAAGACCTGGTGATCCATTCCATTTTTCCAGTCAAACCGCGGCTGCACGCCCGGTTCAGCGCCAAACAACGAACCTACCAATATCGGATAACCCGGACGAAAAATCCGTTTCTGACGAAGTATTCCTATTACCTCTACGGATATCTTGATGTGGAGCTGATGAACAAAGGGGCGGAGTTCCTTCTCTCCGTCACGGATTTTACCTCGTTCTCCAAAGTCAACAGCGATACAAAAACCAATATCTGTAAGGTTTTCAGCGCCAGGTGGGAACCCTGTGAACACGAGCTGGTTTTCACCATCCGGGCCGACCGTTTCCTCCGCAATATGGTGCGTGCGATCGTGGGAACCCTGCTGGAATTGGGGTCAGGGAAGATTACCTTTGACGAGTTTCGTCAGATTGTACACAGTCACAACCGGTCCAATGCCGGAGATTCTGTTCCGGCGGCGGGGTTATTTCTTGTCGAAGTGGTTTATGCTGACGGAATAGAATTGGAACACCGATGACACAGATGGTACAGATTTACACGGGATTTGATTTCTTAAACGCGTGTAAAGATCTAACGGCTTCCTGAATCGCCGGGGCAATTAGTCCGCCGGCCACCTGATGTTCTTCCGCGGTGACGATCGCCCCGGTTTCCCGGGGGACATACTTACCTCATATCGATCACTTCAACGCCGGGATAGCTGGATTCGACAAAGGTAAAATCGGATGCTGAAATGGGAACATCGGGCTGGAATTTAGTAACGTTATAGGTGAAGATGTTCCCGTTTTTATCGAAAATCTTAAAAGCCTTGACTTGCTTTAGTTTTTTATCGACGATCAGAATGGCTTTCACGAAATTTTTTGCAGTGATGGGAGTCAGTTGGATAGCAGCCAGATTGGGATCCGTGGCATCCTTATCCTGGATGATTTTCGACAGGTAATTGGCATTGTATGAGGTTAGCAGCCTGGAAGGAGTGATTGCCTCATCCCGCGTATCCATATCATTGATCTGGACCTCGTTCGATTCTTTGATGTAGGTCCAAACCGTCTTTCCGTCGCAAAAAATAGTCTGACCGACTGCGTTCAGTTTGTATTTATCCCCTGACACGAGCAAGGTTCCTGTTTTGGTTTCATGGATCTTGGCGGCTTTATTATCCATGGTATAGGTGAAGTCGGCTTTGATCGATTTATAGGCCTTCGTCTTGTTGCTCACCTCTTCCAGCAATGCGGAAGCTTTTTCGTCTTTCTGTCCAAAACCGGTAATACACATCCCAATTAAAACAATTCCAATAAGAAGTCTCATTTTTCCTGTATATTGTTCTCTATTCATTGTTCATTAGTCATTAGTCATTGGTTATTCGGCAGGAAGGTCACGTCTCACGTCTCACGTCTCACGTCCCACGTCCCACATCTAATCCGCCGTCATCCCCCTCAGATACTCCTCCAGCGCATTCGAATCCTTGAACTTTACCACCCTAGCTTTGCTTCCTTCAAAGGGTCCAACGATCCCGGCCGCTTCGAGTTGGTCAATGATGCGCCCGGCACGGTTGTACCCTAGTTTCAGCTTCCGCTGGATCAGCGAAGTAGATCCGTGCTGGTGCTGCACCACGAGCCGGGCTGCCTCGGCAAAGAGTTCGTCGCGTTCGTTGGGATCGAACTCCTTTCCCGGTCCGTTCGCTTCATCGTAATATTCGGGCAGGTCAAAAGCGTCGGGATAGCCTCGTTGAGAGCCGATGTATTCGGTTACTTTATCCACTTCAGGGGTGTCGACAAAGGCGCACTGCAAACGGATCAGGTCACTTCCGGTGGAAAGCAGCATATCACCGCGCCCGATCAACTGATCGGCGCCGTTTCCGTCGAGGATGGTCCGGCTGTCGATCTTGGAGATCACCCGGAAGGCAATCCGTGCCGGGAAGTTGGCTTTGATCGTACCGGTGATGATGTTGACCGACGGCCGCTGGGTTGCAATGATCAGGTGGATCCCGGTGGCACGGGCAAGCTGCGCAAGCCGGGTCAACGGGGTCTCAATTTCCCGCCCGGAGGTCATGATGAGATCAGCGAACTCATCGATGATCATCACGATATAAGGCAGGAACTTGTGCCCTTCGTTGGGATTCAGCTTCCGTTGTAAGAACTTGTCGTTGTACTCTTTGACATTTCGCACCTGGGCGTCCCGTAAAAGGTCATAGCGGGAGTCCATCTCGATGTTAAGGCTGTTGAGTGTGCGGATGACCTTTTTGGTATCGGTAATGATGGCTTCTTCCGAGTCGGGAAGTTTAGCCAGGTAATGCCGCTCGATCTTGGAATAGAGGGTAAGTTCGACTTTTTTCGGGTCGATCAGGACAAATTTGACCGTAGCGGGATGTTTCTTATAGAGGAAAGAGGTGATGATGGCATTCAGTCCGACCGATTTTCCCTGTCCGGTCGCTCCGGCCATCAACAGGTGAGGCATCTTCGTGAGATCAGCAATAAAGGTCTCGTTGGAAATAGTCTTCCCTAGGACGAACGGAAGTTCGAAAGTGGAATTCCGGAATTTTTCGGAGCTCAGCAACGATTTGATAGAGACGATTTCCGGGTTCTGGTTGGGCACCTCGATCCCGATGGTTCCCCGGCCGGGGATCGGGGCGATAATACGGATTCCCAGCGCTGCCAGGCTCAGTGCGATATCATCCTCGAGGTTTTTGATCCGTGAGATCCGGATGCCGGCTTCCGGGACGATCTCGTACAGGGTAACGGCAGGTCCGATGGTTGCTTTGATCTTCTGGATCCGGATGTCGTAGTTGCTCAGCGTATCCACGATCCGGTCCTTGTTCGCCTCCAGTTCCTCTTTGTTGACATTCAGGGATTCCCCGCCATAATCGTTCAGCAGGCTCAGCGGTGGGAATTTGTAGTTCCGGAGTTCCAGGGTGGGATCGTAGAGGGTATCGAGACCCAACCGGCCGGGGCCATCAGATCCGGTTTCATCAGTCTCGCCCGCAGGGTGTTCGATCTGGAGTTCAATGTCGGCATGAGGAACCCCGGGAAGAAACTCATCCACGACCAGTGGTTCCGGAATAGGCTCGGGTTCCTGTTCCGGCAGGGAGGGTTCATCTTTTTCTCCCGGTACGGGAATATTCCGTGATTCCGATGGATTCATCCACCGAAACGGGATGTTAAAAGCCAGGATCGTGAAGCTCAATCCCGTGAAGATCATCAGCAGGATCAATCCGGAGATGCCCAGGTACTCCATCATCCAGCGGTTCATCTGGAATCCGTAGATGCCGGAAAGGATATCGTTTTCCGGGAAGAGAAGTCCAAACAACACCGGAAACCAGAGGATCCCGAAGAAGGAGTACTTCACGGTTTTCCCGACCGGAAGCAGCTTGTGCCGGAAAAAAAGCCAGGTACCGATGGTCATCAGTACGAGCACGACAAAGAAGGAGGAGATCCCAAACCATTTGGTGATGAATAGGTAGGCGATCAGGGCTCCCGATTTTCCCATCCAGTTCTCCACGTGGATGGATTTGTCAAAGAAATAGGTAAACGAAAAGTGTTTGAACAGAGTGTCGGTGAAGTTGTAATCCAACTCCCACGACTGAATCCAGGAGAGAAAAGAAAATAGTAGAAACAGGCCAAAAAGCAGGAGGAAGAGACCCAGCACCCGAAACTTCTGATCTCTTTTTTCCCGGTCCTGGTCTGTGACCTCCTTCGTTGTTTCAGGTTCCCTCTTTGGGTTAGACTTTCTGGCCATACAAGTCAATTACATCCCACCACCCATTTTTGACTGCAGTTCTTCTTTCGTGGTGAGGGTATATTCTGCAGGAATCTCAAATTCCTTGCTGGAGACGCTTTTCTTTTCAACCGCGATAGCTGAGAATTGCATGGTGAATTGGGGAGTAATCATCGTAAACTCCATCAGCACACCGTTGATATCCTTGTAAAGCGCGTTGTCGAAATTGGAGTTAATGGCGCCAAACTCATTGTTGTACCATACTTCGTAGGTTGTCTTCGATCCGTCGTCATCCATGGTCACAATCGCTTTCTTGCAGTTATATCCTGCGATGGTTTTGGTTTCGTCGGTCAATTGAACCTGTCCCAGCGGATCATCCTTCATGTCTTGCTGGATCTCATCTGCAGTTTCCTGGATGGCGTATTTCTGCCCCATCATATTGATGAGTCCAACTTTGGTTTTATCGGCATAGTTGGTGATCTCGATCTGAGCTCCCATGGGAGTCTGTATTTCCGATTTTGCTTTGTCCCCTTTTATCATGATGGTCATGATCTTGGGAAACATGGCTAGCTGGCTCTCGGTGAATTTACTGTCGGGATAGGAAATCTTATACGTGATTACCCCTTCAAATGATTTCGGCAGGGCAAAAGCGGAGACAAGGATCCATCCTAGGACCATCGTCAAGGCGGTGCGGGGCAAAAATGTTTGTTTCATCTTTAGTGCGGTTTAAAATGATTACCATGTTTACAAATGTAACTATTTTACGATTCGGAGCAGTTTATTCCACCTGATTTTTCCGTCGAAGAGGGTTTTCTTCGGGTCCAGTGAAAGCCAAACGAAAACGGCTTCGCCCACGATGTGATCTTCCGGGACGAATCCCCAGTAACGCGAGTCGGCTGAATTGTGCCGGTTATCTCCCATCATCCAGTAATAATCCATTTTAAAGGTGTATGTACTGGTTTCTTTTCCATTGATAAAGATCTTGTCTCCATTGATTTCCAGATCATTATCCTCGAAGACATCAATGATTCGTTTAAAGAGGACAATGTTCCCGGGGGTCAGAGTGACCGTCATCCCTTTCCTCGGAACCAAGATAGGACCGTAGTTGTCAACATTCCATCTGTATGTTGAATCGTGTGGAAAGATATTGGGATCCCAATATCCGGCCGGGACAATGATGGGTTCGATGGACCGCATATTGCTGAAGTTTTTCAGTTTTTCCACCGACTCGTCAGTCAGGGTCATTTCATAGTTTCCCTGGTTATCGGTAGAGAGTTGTTCGGTGATATCAAGCCGGTCCAGGTTCCGCGAATTGATGGAACTCCCGTCTGTTCTCACGATATATTTGAACTGCCTTTCTCCCGGGTTTTGTTCCTCAACCCCGTTGATAAATACCTTTCTGTCGACGATCAGGATGGTATCTCCCGGGATGCCAATGCACCGTTTAATAAAATTTTCCCGCTTGTCAACCGGACGTGCAATAATATCTCCGAAGTATTGCTTGTTCTTCCATACTCCATCCCGACTGAACTGGCGTACTAGCTGGTAATAGCTTACATTGCTCTGAAATTTGGCTGCAAGGGTATCCCCGTCGGGGTAATTGAATACAATGACATCCATATTGTTAATCCTGGACCAGCCCGGAAAGCGGCGGTAGGGAAGTTCGATCCACTCAAGATAGGACTTCGTGAACCTGGTCAGCGGAAGCGTATGATGAACAAACGGAAAGGAGAGAGGTGTATTGGGTACCCGGGCTCCAATGTTGATCTTGCTCACAAAAAGGTAATCCCCAATGAGCAGGCTCTTTTCCATGGAGGAAGTGGGGATGGTGTAGGCTTCGACGAGGAAGATGCGGATGATGCTGGCGGCGATGACTGCAAAAATAATGGCATCCACCCACTCACGGATAAATGATTTCTTAGGAGGTGTCGCTTTATCGGGGTCGGTGTAGGTCTCGTTTTTTGAGAATCCCAGGTAGGGAAGATAAACAAACGGGAAAAGAACGCCGAGGGCTTGCGATCCCAGTCCGTATTTACCGAAACACTTGACGATTTCCACGATCATCAGAAGTACCACAAACACGTTGATAAACGGGATCAGAAGGAAAATATACCACCACAGGGGCTTTTTGATGATCCTTAGCCAGATGTAAAAGTTATAGAATGGAATCAGGATCTTCCAGCCTTGTTCACCCGCTTTTTCAAAGATAGCCCAGAGGCCGATGAGAGAGCAGCAAAAGAAAAGGATCGTAAAAATCAGGTAAATATTCATAGTTCAGTGTGTTTATAGTGTAAACGAACAGTTTTGTTTTTTCTTGCTTTATCTCCCTTTTTTTAGGGATTGAAAAAGGTCCTGCATTTCAAAGAAACCTTTCTTCCCGAGCAGCCACTCTGCGGCTAGGATCGCTCCCAAAGAGAATCCCCTGCGGTTTTTGGCGGTATGAACAATTTCAATCAGATCTTCGTCCGATTCATAGATCACCTTGTGCGTACCGGTTACATCCTCCATCCTGACCGAGCGGATGCCGATATCACCGGAGCTTTCCGCAGGTTCTTTTACCCATTTTTCCTTCCTTCCGAGAAGCCGGATAATGTCGTTGGCCAGCATGATGGCTGTGCCGCTGGGTGCATCCTGTTTATGAATATGATGAGTCTCTTCCAGGGAGATTTCGTATCCGCTCCATTCCGACATCTGGGTAGCCAGGTACTTGTTCAACTCAAAAAAAAGGTTCACTCCAATGCTGAAATTTGGGGAATAAAAGAGACTGCATCCCCTGTCAATACACTCCTCCCGGATTTCCTGGACGTGAGTATGCCAGCCGGTAGTTCCAATCACCAGAGGCACCCCGGCATCAAAGCAGCGATGGATATTATCCAGGACGCTATCCCGCGTGGAGAAATCGATTGCCATTTCCACCCCTTTCAATTCGTTCAGTTTCTCTTCCCACTCTTCGGGACGATCAATGGTCAGTGTGATCTCATGGCCGCGTCCCACAGCCATCTTTTCGATTTCCCGGCCCATTTTACCATAACCCAGCAACCCGATTTTCATACCTAAGAATGTTGATTAAAATTTCAGACAAAGTTTTACGGCAGGCTGAACCTGGAGCCTGTTGGCGGGTGTCATCAGCTCGGGAGACACACGCAGCGCCAGATTCTCAGAAATATTATAGGTAAACAAGTGAGCGTCAACGGTTGCATCGACAATGTTCAGGACATACCAAAGGGCTGTGATCAGTACACTGATCTCGAGATTCCGGCGGTAGTATTCAACGGCCGACAGAAGTTCCTGCTGCGTGTATCTGCTCGCCAGATATGCATAGTTGCCGTTGGTTATACCATTTACACTTTCGATGTAGGCACACCGGTAATCGAGGTATTCGTCTGCATTTGTGTAAATAAAATAGCCCATTACCCCGAATCCCGCATAGATGATGGGAACCTTCCAGTATTTCTTGTTGTAGATCTGCCCCAGTCCTGGCAAAACAGCAGAAAACAATGACGCTTTTGTCGGATTATGTTTTTTCATTAAAATGGAATCGGCCATAGGGACTGTATCCACGGATTGTTGCCCGCATACATCTGCAAAATGGGAGAGGGAAATCAGTGTACCTGTCAGGATGACCTTAAAGACCGAGGGGATGCGCACGTGGATTAGCTATAATTCTTTATGATTCAAGCCGTTCCAGGAGTTGGGTCAATTCATCTTCCGACCTGAATGGGATGATGATATTTCCAGTTCCTTTGCGGTTAACATTCAGATCCACTTCTGTCTGAAGCCTGGTGTTCAACCTGTTTCTGATTTGCTCATACTTCTCAGGAAGAGTTTCCCCCTGCTTCTTTTTTCCGGGAGGAACAGGAGAGGAGAGATTTCTCATCAGTTCTTCAACCTGCCTTACCGAGAGGCTCTTTGCCAGGATCCGTTTCAGGACCTGGATCTGCATCTGGGCATCTTCCAGCGTAATCAGCGCCCGTGCATGACCCATGGATATCTTTTTTTCGCGGATGGCGAGCTGGATCTCAGCCGGCAATTTCAGCAACCGGATGTAGTTCGAGATGGTAGATCTGTCTTTTCCGATTCGCTGACTTAATTCATCCTGCCGGATCTGGCATTCTACCAGCAACCGCTGGAAACCGATCCCGATATCAATGGGATTTAAATCTTCCCGCTGAAGGTTTTCCACGAGTGCCATCTCCAGCATCTGTTCGTCGTTTGCCACGCGGATGTAAGCCGGGATTTCAGTCAAACCAGCTACCTTGGCTGCTTTCAGCCGGCGTTCACCGGAGATCAGCTGGAAACGGTCAGTGTTGAGTTTCCGGAGGGTTACCGGTTGGATGATTCCCTGATGCTGGATAGACATGGCGAGATCGGCAAGTTCTGCACGGTCAAAATCACTCCGGGGTTGGTAGGGATTCGCTTCAATGTACTCGATCGGGATGAGAGCAATGGAACCCACAAGCTGATTTCCCCTGACCTCCTTGGGGGCCTCCTCCAGTTCACTTCCTTCCAGGAGTGCACTCAAACCTCTTCCCAATGCCTTTTTTTTTCCTGTCATTTCAGACCTCTATTTGTTTTTCGGCATTTGAGATCCGGGTGAGTTCGTTTTTCTGGAGTATCTCCCGGGCGAGATTCAGGTAGTTGGCCGCTCCTACGCTGTTGATGTCGTGAGTCATGATGGTATCTCCAAAACTGGGCGCTTCGCTGAGTTTGGTATTCCTGTTTATTATGGTCTCAAAAACAAGCTGCTGGAAATGTGTCTTCACTTCTTCAACCACCTGCTTCGATAAGTTCAGCCGGCTGTCGTACATGGTAAGGAGGATCCCTTCAATGTCGAGGTCGGGATTCAACCTTGACTGAACGATTTTGATTGTATTCAACAGCTTCCCCAGGCCTTCGAGGGCAAAATATTCGCACTGCACGGGTACAATTACAGAATCGGCTGCGGTTAGAGCATTTATCGTGATCAGTCCGAGCGAAGGAGAACAGTCGATCAGGATAAAAGTATAATCATCCCGGATCCGGGAGATCACTTTGCGCATCATCTTTTCCCGGTTTGGCAGATTGATCATTTCAATTTCCGCTCCAACCAGGTCAATATGCGCCGGGAGCAGGTCAAGGAATGGAGTCGAGGTATGGAGGATGATGTTCTTAGGGTCTACGTCATCCACAATGCATTCGTAAATGCTGGTCTTTATATTCCGCGGATCAAAACCCACGCCCGAAGTGGCATTAGCTTGCGGATCGGCATCGATGATCAGCGTTTTATGTTCCAAAACAGCCAACCCGGCAGCCAGGTTAATAGCCGAAGTGGTTTTACCGACTCCTCCCTTCTGATTTGCGATCGCAATAACTTTTCCCATATGCACCACAGGCTGCCGGTCGACAGCTTGTTTTCATGTACTGTCGGCGTTCACTTATTTGTCGTCAGCCCCTGAAGAAAGATCTTCAAAGCTGATATCCGTATGTTTGCTTTTAACCGAAGGTTCTGCGACGGGTTCCATTTTTACAATTTCATCTTCGGTTGGTTCCGGAGGCTTTCCGGTTTTAATGAAATCAATTGCGATATTCAGCCCGTTGACAAATTTCTCGAAATCCTCTTTGTAGAGGAAGAGTTTGTGCTTTTCATAGAAGAATTTCCCCTGGTCGTTGTTGAAGCGTCTTTTGCTTTCGGTAATCGTGAGATATTGCTCTTCGGCTATGGTAGCTTTTACATCAAAAAAGTAGGTCCTTTTTCCCGCCCGGACAGCCTTCGAGAAAATTTCGCCCCTATCCCTGTCCTTGTTTTCATTCTCTTCCATGTTGAAGCAGTTTTTTGTTACAACGCAAAAATAAAAATATTATTTGAAACAAAAAGTTATTTCAATGAAATGCGTAGCTTTGGAGCCCCATATCCAAGCTCAATTATGTTAGGCAGAAGGCATTACAGAATCAAAGTTCTTCAGGGATTATATGCCTACTTCCAGGGAGGGGAAACTCGGATCGAAAAAGCCGAGAAGAATCTTCTGCAAAGCATTGATAAAATCGGTGAATTATACTTCCTTCAGATCTCCTTTTTCCTTGAACTTATTGATTTTTACATCCGGCGCATGGAAGAGGCCAAACATAAATTCTACCCCACCTACGAAGAGATAAATCCAAGCACTAAGTTGGTTGATAACCTGGTTGTCCAGAAGCTAAAGGCGAATAAGGACCTTGATTCAAAGATCCGGAAATACAAGTTCAACTGGATTGACGAACAGGAAAACATCCGGAAAGTCTATCTCCGGATCCGCGAAAGCAAGGAGCACCGCGATTACCTGTATTCCGGTGAACATTCGTACAAAGAGGATCTGGAAGTTGTCTCGAAAATCCTGAAAAAGTTCGTTTTGCGATCGCCCGAGCTCCAGTTTTACTGCGAAGAACGGTCGATTCATTGGGTCGATGATTTTGAGGTTGCAGGCTCTTTTGTGTTGAAAACCATCCGGCTGTTACCACCCGATTTTCCCGATTCCTCACCCTTGCCTTCCCTTTTTATCCGGGATATCGAAGAGGACCAGAAGGAGGAACGGCAGTTCATTGTTGACCTGTTCCGGAATACCATCCTTCACAGCGACGAATACGAAAAGATGATCGAAGGCCGTACGCAAAACTGGGAACTGGACCGTATTGCGCTTACCGATATTATCCTGATCAAGATGGCTTTGGCTGAATTACTTCATTTTCCGACGGTTCCCATAAAAGTCACCCTGAACGAATACATTGAGCTTTCCAAATCTTTCAGCACGGTTAAAAGCAAGCTATTTATTAACGGAATTCTTGACAAACTGGCTTCCGATCTGATCGAGCAGGACCGGATCCACAAGACCGGCCGGGGGCTGATCAACTAAAATTTCCACAGGTATACTAAAGGGAATACCTTGACGTTTGAAAGAAAGAAAACAAAAAACGCATCGTGTTGAAATTACTCCATGTAACCTCCTTTAGCTTACTCGTATGGGGCCTTGCTTTGCAAGCCTCCGCCCAGATCGGAGGGCGACATACCTATACGTTTCTTTCCCTGACGAATTCAGCCCGTATTGCCGCTATGGGAGGAAATTCACTGGCCGTGATGGACAATGACATCACCCTGACCATTGCCAACCCGTCACTGATCACTCCCGAGATGCATAACAACCTTGCGTTGAGCTATGTGAACTATTTTACCGGGAACAACTACGGCTTTGCCATGTACTCCCGTACCTTCAAAAAAGCGGGTAGTTTTGTTGCCTCTTTTCAATTTATCGATTACGGAAAATTTACAGGCGCCGATGCCGCCGGAAATAAAACAGGTACTTTCAGCGCTTCCGAATATGCCTTGTCGATCGGGTGGGGCAGACTTCTGAGCCCTCATTTTTCCATCGGTGCGAATGCCAAGCTGATCTATTCCCAGCTTGAGTTCTATAATTCATTCGGCATTGCGGTTGATGTAGCCGGAACCTATACCACCAAGGAGAAACTCTTCACCGCCTCACTGATGGCAAAAAATATCGGAGCGCAGATCGTGCCTTACCGGCCCGGGCAGTACGAATCACTTCCGTTTGAGGTTCAGATCGGACTTTCACAGAAACTCCGCCACATCCCGCTCCGTTTCTCCCTGCTTTATACCCATCTGGAACAATGGAACCTCACCTATACAGATCCCAACGATCCGGCAAACCAGAAGGATCCGTATACTGGAGAGGTCAAAGAGAAGAGTGGCATCGCGAAATTCGCCGACAACCTCATGCGGCACTTTGTGCTGGGGGGTGAGCTAACCATTGCGAAAGTATTTTCCATCCGGCTGGGCTACAACTACCAGCGACGCCAGGAGTTAAAGCTCTCCGATCGAACCGGCCTGAGCGGCTTCAGTTACGGGATCGGTTTCCGGATTAAAATGTTTAATTTCAGCTATACCCGGGCGACCTACCAGGCCGGCAACCCCAATCCCAACTACGTGACCATTGCCGTGAATTTGCAGGAGTTCGCGAAGAAGAAGTGATGCAATTATTCCTACCTTTGCCTGCTATTGCTCACTATGTATGCAGGTAACCATTGATCAGCATTCCGGCTTTTGTTTTGGAGTGGTGTACGCCATCCAGGTTGCCGAGCGCGAGCTTGCGGAGTCGGGCCGGCTTTACTGTTTGGGAGATATTGTTCATAACAACATGGAAGTGAACAGGCTGAAGGAGTTGGGATTGGTCATCATCGATCACAACGACCTGAAGAACCTGCAGGATTGCAAAGTCATGATCCGCGCCCATGGGGAACCGCCCGAGACCTATCAGATTTCCCTGAACAACAACATCCACCTCGTAGATGCCTCCTGTCCGATCGTACTGAATCTCCAGCAGGAGGTCAGGTATGGGTATGAAGATATGATGAAAAAGGATGGACAGATCGTCATTTACGGTAAGGAAGGCCATGCAGAGGTGAATGGCCTGAAGGGGCAGACAAACGGAAAGGCCATTGTTGTTGCGGAAGAAAGCGATCTCGACAAGATCGACTTTACCCGACCTGTCAGGCTTTATTCCCAGACTACCAAAAGCGTGGAGGGATTCCGGAAAATTGTATCTCTTATTGAATCAAGGATGGAGTCCAGGGCCGCCGGCGGTACGGTGGATTTCCAGTGGAGCGACAGCATCTGCCGGCAGGTATCTAACCGGTCCAGCCTGCTGCGGGATTTTGCCACCCGGTTTGATGTCATCATCTTTGTCAGCGGTCAGAAGAGTTCAAACGGGTTAATCCTGTTCCAGGTTTGCAAAGATGTGAACCCCAATACATATATGGTTTCCGAAGAGAACGAGTTGATCAGGCAATGGTTTGTAGGATTCCGAACGGTAGGCGTGTGCGGCGCCACTTCGACTCCGATGTGGCTGATGGAAAAACTGGCCCATCAGATCAGAACTATAAACGATCGCTATGCATCTGCATAAACTCACCCTTCATAACTTCAAGAACTACCCGGAAGCCGAGTTCCTTTTTTCCGGAAAGATCAACTGCATTGTTGGGAACAACGGCGTGGGGAAAACAAACCTCCTGGATGCCATACATTACCTTTCATTCTGCAAAAGTTACTTCAATCCGAACGACACCCAGAACATCCGCCACGGCGAAGATTTTTTCGCGATTCATGGAACCTATTTCCGTCAGAACGCTACTCCGGAGCAGTTGCAATGCATCCTGAAAAAGAACCAGCGAAAGAAATTCCTATACAACAAAAAGGAATACGAACGGCTGGCCGACCATATCGGTCTCTTTCCGCTCGTGATGATTTCCCCTTACGACCGCGATCTCATCAATGACGGGAGTGAGATGCGCCGGAAATACATAGATAGTGTGATTTCGCAATTCGATAAGTTCTACCTCGATGACCTGATCAATTACAACAAAGCGCTTTTTCAGCGAAATGTCCTCCTGAAAGCCTTTGCCGACCGGCACTACTTTGACCGCGAAGCGCTGGAAAGCTGGGATGAGCAGCTGCTGGTATTGGGGAAAGGAATCTATCAGAAAAGATCCGGTTTTCTGCAGGATTTCATCCCGCTATTTCAGCACTATTTCAGTCTTGTGAGCGGAGGGAAGGAACAGGTGAATATGTCCTACCAAAGTCAATTACACGAGAACGAATTCCGGGAACTGTTAAGTCAGTCTGTTGATAAGGACCGGGCGGCGCTGTTTACCACGGTGGGCATTCATAAGGATGACCTGGATCTTTTGATGGAGGGTTATCCAGTGAAAAGATACGGCTCCCAGGGACAGCAAAAATCCTATGTCATCGCAATTAAGCTGGCTCAGTTTGAATTCACCAGAAAAGTCAATGGGTTTAAACCGGTGCTTCTGCTGGACGACATCTTTGATAAGCTGGACAACCACCGCGTTCAGCAAGTGATCAAACTGGTTAGCGAGAACAGCTTTGGCCAGGTGTTTATCACCGATACACAGGAGGACAACATTCGAAAGATTTTCGATCCGCTCGCCATTGAGCACAAAATATTCCGGATCTAATTCGTACTTTTGCCCGATTGAACCAGACCGGTGAAGAACGCAAATAATTTTACACTTCGGGAAGCACTTCAGGAGTTTTTGCATACCTACCATCTGGATGACAAGCTCCTGGAGAAGCAAGTGATCCAGTCGTGGGGAGAGGTGATGGGGAAGATGGTCAAGAATCATACAACACACCTCTCCATCCGGAGGAAGGTCCTTTATGTAAAACTGGATTCTGCTGCTTTGCGAAACGAATTAAGCTATGCCCGGGAACAAATCCTCACTGCCTTGAACAAGGCTGTGAATGCTACGGTAATAAACGATGTGATAATTCAGTGAGGAAGAAAAAAAGAGTGGTTTTCCGGGATTGTGACATTGTCGATTTTTGCACGGCAACGCAGGATACCAATGTGATCCATAACCCCGGATTCATGGATGGATACGGGAAACGGGTCATTGTTCCGGGTATGTTTGCTTTTTCGTGTGCCGCCATCCTTTCGGAGGAATTTCTTAAACATTCAGCCAACCGTATTCAGGTCTATTTCAATTCGTTGTTAAGTTCGGGCGAAAGCGTCGGGTTAGGCGTTGAGACAAATCTGGAAGATCCTGCGGAAATGAGGCTTTGTGCTGTCAATTCCCGGGATATGCTGACTGCCAGGGAATCCTACACGAGGATGTTAACAGGGGACATCGGGATCACTCCCCAGAAAGAGGGGATCTTCCGCAAACTCCCGGTTTCAGAGGAACAAATCGCGACATTTGCAAGGCTGATACAGACCAAAGACAGACAATCCGCCGGATTTCTCTTCGCCGTTTCCTACGCTTCCCAGGCGTTATTTAAAAGCATCACGGAGGCAAGTACTGAAGTGGAACATGAGATTGACAGGTTGATCAACGGCGACTACAAGATATCCCCGTTTTATCACGCCCTGGAGATCATCATTCCATCCGAATTTCCTGTCTTGATCGAAACAGGAACCCTGGATTACCTGATCCATTTTGAACGCGAGAAGTTCAACAAAACTTACGTAGCTCACCTGGAATGCCAGCAGGAAGGCCGGATTATTTTTCAATCCAAGTACAAACTTGTAGCCATTCCTGACAGCGTAATTCTGCGGATGGCCAAGGAGAAAACTATTTAATTGTGCAGGTGAGCAGCCTCTCCTTTTCGATATAGCCCTCCAGCAAGTCTCCGATCGTCACGGGGCCGACCCCGGCAGGGGTCCCTGTAAAAATTAGGTCGCCCATGCGTAACGTAAAAAACCGCGAAGCATGGACAAGGATCTCTTCAAACGGATAGATCATCAGCGATGTATTTCCTTGCTGCACCGTGTGGCCGTTCAGATCGAGCCTGAAGGAGATATTTCTCAGGTCGGGGAAAGCGGATTTCGGGATAAAACGGCTGACAGGAGCAGCCTGGTCAAAACCTTTGGCTGTGAACCAGGGTGATCCTGCTTTTTTGGACCGTTCCTGGATGTCGCGTGCCGTGAAGTCAATTCCCAGTCCGATTTCATTAAAGTACGTATGCGCGAATTTGGATTGGATGTTTTTGCCCACCGTGCATATCTTCAGCACTAACTCGACCTCGAAATGAATATCCGAGGAAAAGTCGGGATAATAAAAAGGCCGGTTACGGATCAGGAGGGAGGTGTCGGGCTTCATGAAAAATACCGGTTCCGCCGGAACCACGTTTCCAAGCTCTTTGATGTGGGCGAGGTAGTTCCTGCCAATGCAGATGATCTTCATGCGACAGAGTTAAAATAATTCGAGTTTGACATCTTCCTGATTAAAGCCGCGGAGTTTGATGGAGGTGACCACCTTCTTGGTCGACAGCGGGAATTCGCTTTTCATGATCCAATCGTAGTAGGAGGGCTCGTCGCGGAATACTTCGGTCACCGGTTTCCCTTTATGTTTGCCGAAACTGAATACTTCAACGTCCTTTGCATTGTATACGATATGACCCACAAGGTCGACGTTCCGCGATTGATTGGAAAATGCGCTGAGGGCTTTAACATCATTCACTACAGCACTGACCATATTCCCTTTACGGTCTTTGACCTCCCTATCCCTGTAACGGTCCAATTGGGCTTTCAGGATCTCATAAGTAGCAAGGGTATCGGCTTCGGCGCTGTGTGCGTTAACCAGCTCTTTATCGCAATAGAATTTAAAGGCTGCCACAAGATTCCGGGGTTCCATTTTATGGAAGATATTCTGCACGTCGACAAACTTTCTTCCTTTCAAGTCAAAGTCTACATTGACCCGTAGAAATTCCTCCGCCAGGAGCGGGATATCAAAGTGGTTTGAGTTGTAGCCTGCCAGATCGCAGTTATCGAGAAACTGAACCAGCGCGTGGGCAACCTGAGCGAACGTGGGGCAGTCTTTTACAGCTTCATTCGTGATGCCATGAATGGCGGCTGCCTCCCAGGGGATCTCCATTTCGGGATTGATGCGCAGGGTTTTGATCTTCGAACTTCCGCCGGGATGGACTTTGAGGATACAGATCTCCACAATCCGGTCTGTCGCTACCTTGATCCCGGTGGTTTCAAGGTCTATGAAGGCCAAGGGCCGTGTCAGGTTGATCTCCATGTCAAATGGTTTGGGTGGGATTAAAGTTTTCCAGGTAACCGGTTAACCGGGTCAGGAATTGTCCGGCCATGGCTCCGTCAACCACCCTGTGGTCGAAGGTGACGGAAAGGAACATCCTGTAACGGATCCCGATTGTGTCTCCGGCGGGTGTTTCAATCACGACCGGGCGCTTTGTAATCGATCCGACAGCCACAATGGCTGCCTGCGGCTGATTGATGATGGGAGTTCCCATCAGGGTGCCAAACGAGCCCAGGTTCGTGAGCGAAATTGTCCCTCCGGCAACCTCATCCGGAACCAGCTTATTCTGCCGTGCCCGTTCCGCCAGGTCGTTCACCTGCCGGGCGATCTCCAGCAGGCTTTTCTGGTCGGCATCGTGGATCACCGGGACAATCAGGTTGGAATTGGGAAGCGCCACGGCCATGCCTACATTGATCTGTTTGTGGAGAATGACCTTGGTGCCGTCAGCAGACACATTCATGGTCGGGATATCCCGCACCGCCCTGGCAATCGCTTCGATGAAGATGGGAGTATAGGTTAGCTTGATCCCTTCCTGTTTCTGGAAAAGTTCTTTGTACTTTTCCCGCCACCGGACGATGTGGGTCATATCGGCCTCCATAAAAGAGGTCACATGAGGGGAAGTCTGTACCGATTTCACCATATGGGTGGCGATCAACTGCCGAACCCGATCCATCTCAATCACCTGATCGCTAACCATGAGCGGTAATCCCTGAGAGGCTAAGGGTTTGGACGGTTGTGAGGCTGGTGCGGATTTGCGTTTTGCAATATAATTCAGCAGGTCCTGTTTGGTAAGCCGGTCATTCTTTCCGCTGCCGGCAATGGTGCCAAGCTCCTGGAAAGAAATATTTTCCTGTTTGGCGATGCTTCGCACCAGCGGAGAATAAAATCGAGATCCTTCCGGTGAGTCATCTTTTCCGGTACCCTGAACTTCCAAAACCGCAATGACCTTACCCACGGCCACCACATCACCCGGTGCGACCAGCAGTTTGATCAGTTTCCCGGAAACCGGAGAAGCAACTTCCGTATCCACTTTATCTGTTGCAATTTCTGCAATGGGGTCTTCTTCGTTCACGACGTCGCCCTCTTTCTTCAGCCATTTGGTAAGGGTGGCTTCGATGACGGCTTCACCAAGACGGGGAAGAACAATATCGTATGTTGTCATAAATGATCTTCTCAGAATACATTTACAAAAGTAGTAAATTTCTACCTGCGACCCAGGTCCCGGAACCCTTTGAGGATGATGTTGACGTCGTTGGTGATCTTGTAGTCCCTGGCATAGAGCAGGTTCAGGCGGGCAATCGCTTCTCCCGGAACGGGTTTCTTCCGGAAGGCATCAAACGGATTCAGCACCCCTTTCTTGATCCCGGGGAGCCGGTGTATCTCCGATTCGGTCAGATCGGAATAGCCGACCCACGATTTCAGGCTCAGGAGAACCAGGAAAATGTTTCTTATGAGGCCTATCGGATTTTTGACCGTAAAGAGCAGGATGGGATAGAAAAGCAACAGCCCGCTGGCCGTGATCACATCGAGCAGTCGTTTATTGCGCCGGTTGTCCATTTTGGTGATGGCGTTGATGTCGATCACATACAGGTCGCCGGAAGTGTTGATGGAGTTGCTCCCGATGATACTTAGACTCTCCGGGGGTGCGATCTTGTAATCTACCTGCTGGTCTTTCAGTTCCGACATCTGGTCCATAATCAACTGAGAGGGGATATCTTTGGCGCAGAAGATCACTTCATCGATGTTATGGATCCAGATGATCTCCTTGATCTGCCCGAGATGGCCTATAAAACCGTTTGAGTTGCTGCGGTGGTGGTGAAAACTCACCAATCCGATAAAGGCCGGATTTACAATGGTTTTTTGCAGCAGCTCGGATACACGCTCCGCCTCCTCCTTCTCCCCGATGATGACAAACCGTTTGTTCTTATCCTCATTGATCCGGAACTGATTCAGGTTCATGGCGTGGAGCAACAGCCGGGTCAGAACCATGGATAGAACTCCCCAGGTGGCCCCGATGATGATTAGCGCGCGTGAGAAACGGTAATGTTCGGGAAGCAAACTGTATAGAACGAGAATGATGACCGTTCCCACCACCATTCCCTGGACGATCTTGCGCAGCCGGATGGGTTTGTCATATCCTCCGTTGAGGTAAACCGAAAGGAGCCATATCAGTATATAGGCGGGAACAGCAACCAAGGTAAAGAGCAGCGGATAATGGCCTCCCGACTGGAATATAAGATGCTTTTCCCAGTAGCCTTTGATGAACCAGATCCCCCCGTAGATCAGGAGCGCATCCGTAAATGGAATCACGATCCGGGTCAGGAAACGAGTCATAATGGAGATAAAGGCCCTTAGGTAAATGGCAAAATGGATCAGCAGCGAAAATATCCGGGCATTCTCTTTCGAAAAGTGCTTCCGGGCGAAAATGATCATGGCGTTATAAAAAAGAAAGACATAGTTCAGACTGCTTTTTTTGGTGCTTTCTCCTTTGTAATGAATGATGCGTGTTTCGGGGAAGTAATAGTTCTTATAACCGGCCTGCGTGATGCGGTAGCTGAGGTCAATGTCTTCTCCATACATAAAAAAATTTTCATCGAGCAAGCCGATGCTGTCCAGGACCGTTTTTCGCAACATCATGAATGCTCCCGCCAGGATATCCACCTCGTGGGTTTTGTCTTTGTCGAGGTAGCCCAGATGGTATTTGCTGAAAAGCTTTGATTTGGGGAAGAGTGCGGAGAATCCGAACATTTTAAAGAAGGCAACGGAAGGAGAGGGGAGGCCCCGTTTGGATTCGGGAAGGAACTTCCCTTTCCCGTCGATCATCTTCACCCCCAGTCCGCCCGCATCCGGGTGATTGTCCATGAACTCCACGCATTTGACCAGCGTATCGTCCTCCAGGATGGTATCGGGATTCAAGATCAGAATATACTCCCCTTTTGCTTTCCGGATGGCCTGGTTGTTGGCTTTGGAGAATCCTTTGTTGTCTTTGTTTTCCATCAGGTGCACTTCCGGAAATTTCTCCCGGATCATGCGCACCGATCCGTCTACCGAGTTGTTGTCAACCACAAAGATCTCCGTGGTGAGGCCATCCATGGCTTTCTGTATCGAATGGATACACTGTTCCACGAAATACTTCACGTTGTAATTGACAATGACGACGGATAATTTCATAGCGTTCGCCGAATCAGCATGTAAAGTTATTAAAAATACCCTTCATCGATCAACTGGATGATTTCTTCGATCTGCCGGTCCTCCCCTTCGGGATCGTATCCGTTTTTCAGGTTGTGCCCGAACAGCGTGGCCAGGGTTTGCCAGATAAAAGCCGTAAACTTTCCTCGCAGCTCCTGCACGAGCTCAAAAGAAGAGTTGCCGGTTTGACGGTAGATCAACTTGATCAGGATCTTCCCCTGGGAAAAGGTCAGATCCCGTATCTCATCACCAAACTGGGCTTCCAACTCCTGTTCAGCCTTTTTTACATAGGCTTTGCGGGTTCTATCGTCCGGTATCATATCCATCACTTTGCGAAACTCCAGCAGTTTCTGGCCGGCCAGTTTGGCATAGGGATAGACCTTCTGCACATTGTATACCAGGACGCTGTACTTTACCTGGCTCCTGCGGTTTTTGAATTCATATGGTGGATAGACGAATATGGATTTCACATCCACCAGAGGAACCGTATCTCCGTCGATGATCTTTGCCGGAACCACCTTGGGCAAGGTATCCGGTTCCTGTGCAGGAAGGTATTGGAAGGAGAAGAAAGGAACCAGGATAGCGATCGTAAATCTTTTCATCAACATTCAAAACGCCGGGTGTACCAGGTTTATTATCAGGCTACCCGAAGCCGGGAAAGGTTGGGCTTCCGGAAGTTTTTCTCCACGAAAGAAAGGGTTACGCGGAGGGTCTTTGCGGTGCTCCGGGAAGGAAGTTCAAACATTTCATCGGTCATGATCGCCTCCAGGATAGACCTCAGTCCCCGGGCTCCCAGCTTGAACTCGATGGATTTATCCACGATATAATCCAGGGCATCGTGATCAAAGATGAGCTTGATGTTGTCCATCTCTAACAGTTTGATATACTGTTTAGTGAAGGAATTCTTTGGTTCGATGAGGATTCGCTTGAGGGTCTCCCTGTCGAGGGTATGCATGAAGGCCACAATCGGCAACCGCCCGACCAGTTCAGGGATCAATCCGTAGCTCTTCAGGTCAACAGGCGAAATGTATTGCAGGATGTTTTCTTTATCGATGGGCTCTTTGCGGGCCGATTTATAACCGATCACATTGGACTGCAAACGACTGGCAATTTTTTTCTCAATCCCGTCAAAAGCCCCTCCGGTGATGAAGAGGATATTCTGGGTGTTGATCTGGATCATTTTCTGTTCCGGATGTTTTCTCCCTCCCTGCGGAGGTACATTGACGATAGCTCCTTCCAGCATTTTCAGCAACGCCTGCTGAACTCCTTCGCCGGAGACATCACGCGTGATGGACGGATTATCGCTTTTCCGGGCAATCTTATCAATCTCGTCAATGAAAACGATCCCTCTCTCGGCGGCAGCCACGTTGTAATCAGCAACCTGGAGCAACCGTGCTAAAATGCTCTCCACATCCTCACCCACATACCCGGCTTCGGTCAGTGCAGTAGCGTCGGCAATGCAGAACGGAACGTTCAGCATTTTGGCGATGGTCCTGGCCAGCAGGGTTTTCCCCGTGCCTGTCTCCCCAACAATTACAATATTCGCCTTCTCGATCTCAACGTCGTCTGCCTGGGCTTTTTTAGCGTAAAAAATACGTTTATAGTGGTTGTAAACGGCAACGGAGATAATGCGTTTCGCCTCTTCCTGCCCGATCACATATTGGTCCAGGTACTTCTTGATCTCCACCGGTTTCAGCAACGTAAAGTCGGGAATCGACTTGGTTTTGCTGGTTGCCATCTCCTCGTCCATGATCAATTTGGCCTGGGATATGCAGTTGTCGCAGATATGGGCGTTCAACCCGGCAATGAGAATCTGGGTTTCGCGCCGTTCACGCCCGCAAAATGAGCACCGTTCCGTGGTTTTCGCCATACTGCCTGGTTATTTTCCTGCTTTGGACTTCTCCAGAATCTCGTCAATCATGCCGTACTCAAGCGCTTCCTGAGAGGTCATCCAGTAGTCGCGATCAGCATCCTTCTGGATCTTGGATACGGTCTGCCCGCTATGGGAGGCAATGATCTCGTACAATTCCTTTTTCAACTTCTGGATTTCCCTGGCCGTGATTTCGATATCCGAAGCCTGGCCTTCTGCGGTTCCCATCGGCTGGTGGATCAGGATGCGGGAGTGCTTAAGAGCGGTTCGCTTACCTTTGGCCCCGGAGCATAACAGGATGGCCCCCATCGAAGCGGCCACGCCGGTGCATATGGTGGCAATTTCCGGGGCGATGTATTGCATGGTGTCGTAAATCCCGAGTCCGGCATAGACCGATCCGCCCGGGGTGTTCAGGTAGATCTGGATATCCTTCCTCGAATCAACGGATTCCAAAAAAAGCAACTGTGCCTGGATGATGTTAGCGACATAGTCGTCGATCGGTACACCTAAAAAGATGATCCGGTCCATCATCAGGCGGGAAAAGACATCCATCGTTGCGATATTCAGTTGCCTCTCTTCGATAATGGTAGGGGAGATGTAATTGGCGGCGATTGACTTGTATTTCTCCAGGGTCAGGCTGCTGATTCCCTGATGTTTGGTTGCGTATTTTGAGAATTCGTCCATGCTGGTTCGGTTTTATATTTGCGATTTGGTTATACGATAAGAGATGTCAATTTGTTACAGCCGTGACTGGTGACTAATGACTGGTGACTGGTGACTAGTGCTCGTGGTCATGTTCATATTCATGTTCATGTTTTGAGGATACTAAGTTAATGAATTGTTCGTAGGAAACCTCCGCCGGATTCAGAGTGAGTTTCTCTTTAAAGAGCCCAAGAAGTTTGGCATTGAAGAGCTGGTCGTTGATCTTTTGCACCTTCTCTTTGTTCTGCATGAATGTCTCCATGATGGTTTCGTATTTTTTGGCCATCTCAGGATCCACAAATTCCGGGTTTACCTGTCGCAGCAGGTAGGTGCGGATGTAACTGCGGATCTCCTCATCCTTCACTTCGATCTGGTAATCTTTGATCAGTTTGTTCTCGATGAGCTGCCATTTCATGGATCGGGCAAAGGAAGGATACTGTTTTTCGATCTCCTCTTCCGACAGCTTGTTTTCATCATGTTCAAGCATCCACCGTTTCAGAAACTGATCGGGCAGCTGAACCTCTGACTTGTCGGCAAGCAAATCGGTGACCTCCTGGAACAACAGCTTATCCGTCTCTCCGGTGAAGCTCGCGGCTGCATCTTTTCTTACTTGTTCGCGGAAGTCCTCTTCGGTTTCGATCTCCTCTCCTGGATAGACTTTTGCAAAAAATTCAGGGTGTAGCTCTGCAGGCTCAATGTGCGTAATGTCGGTACACTTCAGAGACAGTGTAAAATCCGGATTATCAAACATTTTAGCGGGCAGGTTCAGTTGTTTGGCAGTCTCTTCCACCGACCCGAAAAACTCCGTGGGCCTGATGACAAGCAGTTCGTCTTTCCGGATATCCATCAATTTTTTCCGGATCTTTTCATCCGTGATCTTATCCAGGTATAGAAAAATGTTCTTCTGCAACCCTCCTTCGACAGGATTTCCATCTGCACCCAGCTCTGTGGCATCAACGGCAATCAAATCTTCGGAACCTGCTGTCTCAGGGTGCGTGTAGGTTCCGTTCCGTTTCCGGGTATCCTCGATGTAGCCGTCGACCATTTTATCGTCGACCCTGATGAAGCAGTTCTGAACTTCAAGTTCGGGCCCCAGTTCCAGGTTGATTTCGGGTGCCAGTCCGATGTCAAAATAAAAGTCAAAGGATTCCCCGTCTTCAAACTTCGCCTGGTGGATCTTCTCCTTATTCGCGAGCGGGTTTCCGAGGATATTGAGTTTTTCGTCCTTCAGGTAGGAGGCAAGATTTTGGCTGAGAAGGGTGTTGATCTCATCGGCTATCACGGCTTTCCCGTACATCTTCTTGATCATTCCAAAAGGGACTTTCCCGGGTCTGAAACCGGATACATTGGCTTTCCGCTGGTACTCCTTCATTTTTTTTGAAACCACTTCCTGGTAATCCGCCGGATCAATCTCCAGCCGGATCGTAGCTGTAAGGTTTCCCGTGCTTTCTTTAGTGATCTTCATTCGTTAAACATGAGATGTGAAACGTGAATCGTGAATCGTGAATCGTGCATGGCAATCTATGGCAATTTATGGCAATTTATGGCAATCTATGGCAATCTATGGCAATCTCTATGTGTGCGGATGAAGGGACTCGAACCCCCACGCCCGAAGGCACAAGATCCTAAGTCTTGCGCGGCTACCAATTACGCCACATCCGCGAAGCCTTTGTAAAAAGGGATTGCAAAGATACGCTTTTCGGATGAAATAATTCCGGATTGGACAACGTTTATACATCTAACAAGTTGATTATGTAAGGCACCACGGCACCACTGCACCAAGGCGACAAGGCAACGAGGCAACAAGGCAACAAGGCAACAAGGCACCGAGGCAACAAGGCAACAAGGCAACAAGGCACCGAGGCAACAAGGCAACGAGGCAACAAGGCAACAAGGCACCGAGGCGACAAGGTGCAACTTTTATGAAAAAGCGAGGTATATACTATATATCATGAGCAAATCCATCCTCATATTGCTCTGCCTGATCTTTGCCGCGGGAAACGTACTCCGGGGGCAGGAGATGCTGGGAACTACCCTGGGGAATTACGCGGGGATCAACAGCGTCCAACTGAATCCCTCGGGAATGCATAATTCAAAACAATGGCTGGACCTGCAGCTGACAGGAGGGGATCTTTTTATCCAGAACAATTACCTGTATCTTTCCAAGAATGAATTCGTTTTATGGGATATTTTCAAGCCGGGATTTGTCCTCCCCATGCACAATGAAGATTATGCAACCGAGGTGAGATCCTTTTACACGTACCAAAATTCCAGGCCGAAAGACGGATTCATTTCTGCCCGGATTAATGGTCCGGGCGTCATGGTCATCTGGGGGGATCATGCATTTGGGATCTCGACCTCTTTGCGCTCAGTTTCTTCTTTCTACAATCTCCCGTACCACCTGGCAAACTTTCTGTACCTTGGACTCAATTATACTCCTCAGCAGAACATTGAATTCAATACCGACAAACGCTTCTCCTTTTCCCAGATGACCTGGCTTGAAGCAGGGCTCAGTTATTCCTACAAAATCTATGGCCGCGGGTTTGACCGGATTAACGCAGGGATCTCCATCAAAAAGCTTTTTGGTTTGGCAGGCCTGTACGCTGTTTCCGATCAAACCAATTACATTGTATATAACGATTCCACTATGCGGGTCAACAACCTCGATGCAACTTACGGACTCGCACTACCAGTTGATTATAACAGCAACAATATCACCTATACCGGCAATCCGTTTTTCCTGGGAGGTGGCTGGGGATTTGATCTGGGAGTGACTTACACGAGATTGGTCAAGCCGCAGCAAAAGCAGTATTTCGACCGTCTTTGCGAGCAAAGTTATGAGGATTATCTTTACCGGATAGGATTGGCTTTGATCGACGTGGGAGGAATTAAGTTCAAACACAACGCGCAGAAATACCGGATCGACAACCAGGCTTCATTCTGGGAAAACCTGACTCACTTTGATTTCCAGACAGTCAACCAGCTGATGGATACCATCAGTTATCAATTTTACGGGGATCCTAACGCCGCCTTCGTGGCCGACCATTTTACCCTGTGGTTGCCTTCGGCCTTGAGCGTGCAGGCTGATTATCACTATTTCCAGAACTTGTATTGCAATGCGAGCCTGATCTATCCAATCCAATTCAGCAAAGCTTCACTACACCGGCTGGCCCAGCTATCCATCACACCCCGGTATGAGTCACAATGGTTTGAGGCAAACCTACCCATCTCGCTTTATAACTGGGATCTACTGCGAATTGGTTTATCGCTCAGATTCTATTTCCTCACCGTTGGCACAGAGAAGCTGGGGCCGTTTTTCGGCTTAAGCAATTTTACCGGAATAGATTTCTATTTCTCCATCAAGGTTCCATTGGAGAAAGGTGTGTGTGGTAAGAGGTTTTCGAAAAGTTGCCCTGCCTTTGAGAAAATCAAGCATTTGAAGTTATAACGACTTCACATCCAGTGCATCCCGGAGTGCATTTCCCATCAACATAAAGGCGAGGACGAGAAGCATGATGGCAAATCCGGGAAGGATTGCCAGGTAGGCATAGTCGAGAATGATGTACCCGTAGTTTTCTTTGATCATCGATCCCCAGGATGGGACCGGCGGTTGAACCCCCATTCCCAGGAAACTTAACCCGGCTTCGATCAGGATAGCCGAAGCGAAATTAGCTGCCGAAATGACTATGACCACTCCCAGTACATTGGGCAGGATATGGTGCGTGATGATCCGAAAGGAGGAGAATCCGAGCGCTTTACCGGCTTCCACAAATTCTTTTTCGCGTAGACTGAGGATTTGTCCGCGCACCACACGGGCGACCTCCACCCACATGGTCAGCCCCACGGCGATAAAGACCTGCCAGAATCCTTTCCCAAGGGCAAAGGTAATGGCGATGACCAGCAGCAGGGTGGGGATCGACCATACGACGTTTATGAACCAGACAATCACATGATCGATCCAGCCACGGAAGTATCCGCCGATGGCTCCGATAAAGATCCCCAGCAGAAGGGAGATGATTACCGAAATAAAGCCTACCGACAGGCTGACCCGCGCGCCGATGATCAGCATGCTGAGCATATCCCGGCCGAAACGATCTGTCCCAAGCCAGTAAGTCCGGGTCACCACTTTGGCATCCGGATATAGTTTCAGCAACTGCTCCGGAGTTTCGTGCAGATAAGCCCCATCCTGATCGTAAATGTCGGCATACCCATTCAATATCGGCCAGGCGTAATACCGGCTTTTTTGCCCCCAGATCATCCGGTGTAGAAGACTGGATCTTTCAACCGGAGGTTCTTTAGGAACTAAAATAAACTGGCTTTTGAATCCCGGCTTTTTAAGACCCATCTCCAGGCACTGATCGTTGGCGAACGGAGTGGAATCGGGCGTGACGATGTACCCCAGAAGGGCAATCAGCAGAACGAGTCCAATGAAGACCAAAGAACCCATGCCCAGTTTATCCCTGCGGAAACGTTTCCAGGCCTGGACCGAGAGGGAGCCGGAGGAGATGTAGCTGGTTTTTCGGAACAGCGCCAAGGGCAGGATTCATTTGAAGAAGCAAAGATAATGGCAATAAATTTCAAAAAAATGATTATTTTTGCAGGCCTTAAAACGGTGGATGTAGCTCAGCTGGTTAGAGCGTCAGATTGTGGTTCTGAAAGTCGTGGGTTCGAATCCCATCTTCCACCCGAAATAAATGAACACGAATGAACAGGAATGCCAGTTCGCAGTTCGCAGTTGGCAGTTGGCAGTTTTCAATTCCCTCGTCCCTCGTCCTTCGTCCCTCGTCCATCCGCCTTAGGTCACAGAAGTTTTTGCATCATTGTCGCAGGCATGTAAATATTTACTATATTTGGCTTGATCAATTCTCCATGCCATGCGGATTTCAAGAAAACTTTCCGTCCTGGTCATTGCGACATGTTTCATAAATGTTTCAAAGGCACAGGATTGGCAATGGCAGAATCCGTTACCCCAAGGTAACCATCTTTATTCTGTCCAATTTGTCGATGAATATACGGGGTACGCTGTCGGAAATGCAGGTACCATACTAAAAACCACAGACGGAGGAACGAGCTGGATTTTTTATACGACGGGAGCTTCACATTATTTGAACTCGGTATATTTTATCAACGCACAGGTTGGGTTTGCAGTCGGATTCAATGGGGTAATTGTAAAAACGACCGATGGAGGGATAAACTGGACCATTCAGAATTCCGGGTCATACAACCATTTAAGTTCCGTTTGTTTTACCGATGTAAATACCGGTCATGCTGTTGGTGCAATAGGTACAATTTTAAGAACCAATGACGGAGGAACAACATGGTCAATACTACCTTCTGGGACTTCGAAATTTTTAAAGTCCATCTTCTTTCCCGATCAAAATACGGGTTATGTGGTTGGTTACCTGGGGACTGTACTGAAAACCACAAATGGCGGAGCCAACTGGATAATTCAGAACTTAGGAACTCAAGGGGATCTAACTTCCGTTTATTTTACTGACGCTAATACAGGCTATGCTGTCGGTTCTAGTAGCCGTATTTATAGGACTTTAAATGGAGGAACAGACTGGACCATGTATTATTGTGAGTCGGGCGAAGGGCTGCGCTCTGTTTCTTTTTGCGATACCAATAAAGGTTTTGCTGTCGGTTTGTATGGAAAAATGGTGAAAACA
>JAZDGR010000162.1:0-31229 GCA_043806735.1 bacterium
TATTGCGGTTATGGAGACTTCACGCTGACAGCCCTGAACGACCTCAGCCGCAACCGGACTCTCGGATTGCTGATCGGCAAAGGGTTCTTCACCGAGCATGTTTCGCATGAACTGGTGCTCGAAGGGAAAACCGCTACCGTCGTATTCTATGAAGAGCTCTCGAAAAAACTCAACGTGGAAGCGCATTTCCCGATTGTGGCCGAGTTGTATAAGATCTTCACCGACCAGTACGATATCTTCTCGTTTGTCAGTTCAATATTATCGTTTAGGGAATCCTGATTTTTCGTATCTTTGCAACGCTCTCCCGGCAAACGAGCCGGGTACCGGGGTTGACAGGATTTGACAGCAGGGAAGTGGCCTTGTAAGCATGCCGAGTTTCTGTGAAGGGGTCTCGTAAAAACTCATTCACATGCCATAATAACTGGCGACTATTCTTATAGAATGGCTGCTTAATTTTAGAAATTAAGCGCCTTTGTCTCCCGGGAAACCCTTCTCAGCGGTGTCCCGATCGAGGCATCGAAAAAGCTGAGATAGTTGTGGCGGGGTTCCGACGCCGTGGCAAAACAAAGGAACTAAGGATCAGATAGGCTCTCCGCTGGCCGGTCTGCTCCCGACAACCAACCAACGGATAAGCATGTAGAAAGCAACGTTACTGCCTGTTTGGACGAGGGTTCGAATCCCTCCAACTCCACAGATACCGGATCACAAACGCATTTCCCGATAGCTATCGGGATCACCTGCTCACAACACCTTCCGGCTCATCTCAGAAACAATCCGGTGCGTATGTTCGGCAATGATCAACTCTTCGTTCGTTGGAATGGTCATCACGTGAACCTTTGAAGAGGGCTTATTTAACACCATCTCTTTGCCACGGACCCCTTCATTTTTCTTGTAGTCGAATTCTATTCCCATGTATTCCAGTCCTGAACAGCATTCTGCGCGTGTGACCGGATCATTTTCCCCAATTCCACCTGTAAAAATAAGCAGATCCAGTCCCCCCAGTGAGGCAGCATAGGCTCCGATATACTTTTTAATACGGTAGCGGAACATTTTCAGACCAAGAATAGCTCTTTCATTGCCATTTTCCGCGGCTTTTTCGATCTCCCGCATATCGGAAGAAATACCTGTTATTCCAAGCATCCCGCTATGTTTATTGACCAGTGTATTGGCAACCTGTGTGCTGAGTTCTTCCTTTTCCATAATAAAGGTCATAATCCCCAGGTCCGTATCACCAGCCCGTGTACCCATGATCAATCCTTCCACGGGAGTAACTCCCATAGATGTATCTATCGATTTGCCATTCAGGATGGCCGCCATAGAGGAGCCGTTTCCAAGATGGCAGGTAATGATTTTCAATGAATTTAGTTCGGCATTCAGGAGTTGACAGGCACGGCGGGCAACGTAATAATGGCTTGTTCCATGAAACCCATATCTGCGGATTCCGTATTTCTTATATAGTGAATAAGGAATAGCATACATGTATGCAAAGTCCGGTATGGTCTGATGGAATGTGGTATCAAAGACTGCAACCTGCGGAACATCCGGCAACAAATGCCGCATGGCCAGAATACCCTTCAGGTTGGCTGGATTATGAAGGGGTGCAAGCTGGATACACCATTTGATATCACTGATGGTCTCTTCATTGATCAGGGAGCTTTCCTTGAAACGTTCGCCGCCATGAGCAACCCGGTGACCTACAGCATGGATATCCGACAGTGTGCCGATACAACCGTGTTCTTTACTGATCAGCACACCCAGGATGTACTCAATCCCTACCTGGTGATCGATCACCTCACCCTCCAACCGGATTTTATCCCCGTTCCGTTTCTCATGTCTTAAAAAGGAACCTTTTAATCCGATTTTTTCAACAACTCCTTTGGCGGAAAATGTCTGTTTTTCAATATTGAAAAGCTGGTATTTGATAGAGGAGCTTCCGCAATTCAAAACTAGAATATTCATAAATCTATATTTTCGGAAATTTTATCACCTTCATTGTTATACTTGTAGAACCCTGTGCCGGTGATTCTTCCCAGACGATTGGCCCTGACCAGTTTTTTAATTAGAGGCGATGCAATAAAGCGGGGGGTCCCAAATTCTGCGTACAGGTTTCCCATCCAGCGCTGAATTTTATCAAGACCGATTTTATCGGCTAATTCGAAAGGTCCCAGAGGCATATTGAAGCTGGCATGAGTTGTCCGGTCAATGTTTTCCATGGAACCCACCCCTTCCATCAATACTTCGCAAGCCTCGTTGAGCAAAACAACAAACAGCCTTACGCTGATAAGACCGGGAGATTCATTCACCGGAATGGCAATTTTATCCAGCAGTTTCACAAATTTCATGACTTTCTCGTATGCTTCCTCGGAGGTATGTAACCCTTTGGCCACTTCGACGACACTGGCCCCGGGAGCTGTAGTGGATATATGCAAATTAATGCATCGTTCTTGGTGTTCCAGCTCCGATGACATGTCTGTGATGGTCAGGGTTGAGGAATTTGTTGCAATGATGCAGGTTTTGCTCACCTGTTGTTCAATCTTCCTGAATATTTCTTTTCTCAGGCTCAGACTGGATTCCCGTTGCCTGGAATGCACAGCATCCAGGACCAGTTCGGCGTCATGAAAATCTTCGTAAGAAACGGTTCCTTTGATGCGTGAGAGAATCGCTGTTTTTTCGCTGGGCGTAAGCCCCCAATGGTTAATCTGCCGGTCAAGTTCTTTCCCCATTTCTCCGAGGGATTTCTGGATCAATTCCTGGCTGAGTTCCAGGAAAACGATTTCAATTCCGTGTTTTGCGGCGGTTATAACCAAATCCTGACCTACCGTCCCACATCCGACAATTCCTATTTTTGAGAATAGGACTTTGGGCCTTGCTTCTTTACTGAGTCCATATTTTTCAATGGGTTCTACTAACATTTCTTTCATACCATCTGATGAAACTAATTGTTAAGGAATATCAAAGTTCGAAACCGCAAAATTAATAAATTTTTTCTTATTGTTAAGCGATTCACAATGAAAAACTATTTTTATACAGTTTCTGATAAAACCGGAGGAAATCTTATGTAATGGAATCAAACAGGAATTGTATTCTTCTATTTCCACGAGGGTATTTTAATGTATAAGAACAGGAGTCCGTTTAACGATCTTTTCATGCTCATTCAGCGCCAGGATATAATACCCTGGATCCAGAGAAGAAAGGTCATAACTTAAATAATTAGCCCCCCTTTCAATGAGTTCTGGAATAATTTTATGTCCTCTTAAATCAACTAGAAAAACCTAGCAGTTTCCGTCGGTGTTCCGGTTTAAAATAATATGAATGAAATCCGAAGTTGGATTCGGATATACTCTGAATTCCTGTATGCGAATCTTTTGAATATCAGTTGATATAGCATACGACCAGACATCCGATAACAAGGTACAGGGCTCTGGATACATGCCCGGACGCCCGGCAATAAGGAATGCTTCATTATTGATGACAAAGGCTGTTGAACCATACCTGTGGCTTCCATCAGAAGGCAGGAATGCGCTCGGATTCCACGTCAATGTTACAGGGTCATAACACCAGAAAGTTTTGAAGGTCTCGAAGTAATCGGTGCCCGTTCCAACAAACGCTATATTATTGACCACAAAAGACACAGCTGCTGTTCTGGGAACCTCGGGAATATCAAGAATTTGACTCCAGTTATCTGTAGTTGGATTATATTGCCAGGTATCATTCAGATAGTCCCACCCATTATTATAGGATCCCCCCATAATATAGGCCATACTGTCAATCACGAAAGAAGCTGCATGATATCTCGGCCCTCCAGGAAAATCCGCTTTTCGTTCCCACGTGTCAGTTGTCTGAGAATATTTCCATACTTCACTCAACCAAGTGTGAGTATCATCCACACCAAAACATAAGTATGCCTGGTTATTGACAACGAAAGTGGTTGGAGCGTACCTTCCCCCTCCTGGAAAGTCGTTTAACGAATCCCAACTATCATTTTCTGGATCGTATCGAAACCATTCAGAACTATAGGTTAATCCCATCATGTCATTGGAGCCTAATCCTACAAAAGCGGTATCACCAATGGTAAAGGAAGTTAAGAAATATCTGCCCGACGGGAAATCATTTTTCTGAATCCGGGAGTTTTGCGAGAGAGCAATGACAGAAGCTAAAACGAATGAAAGAATCAGCCTGATTTTCATAATTCTCTTTTTTCACAAATATATGAAAACACATTAAATCTCAAAAAATACATACAGACTGCCAACTGCCAACTGCCAACTTAAAACAACGGTGCGGCATAGCGCTGGATATCTTCACCCTGAATCGGATCGCTGCAGAGGATTACCAGCCGTTCGACCACATTGCGAAGCTCCCGTATGTTGCCGGTCCAGTTGATTTTTTTCAACTCTTCCAGTGCTTCAGGGGTGATCGCCATGACGGCTTTCCCCTGCGCTTCACAAAACTCACGGATGAAATAATCGACGAGCAACGGGATGTCGTCGGGTCGTTGTTTCAAAGGAGGAACGTCGATGATGATCACACTCAACCGGTGGTATAGATCTTCACGGAACGTCTTATTTGCGATCTCTTCTTTCAGGTTTTTGTTGGTCGCCGTGATTACCCTGACATTCACCGGGATCTCCTTCTCCCCTCCCACCCGGGTGATCTTATTTTCCTGAAGCGCTCGCAGTACTTTTGCCTGGGCGGCCAGACTCATATCCCCGATCTCATCCAGGAAAAGGCTTCCTCCGTCAGCGCTCTCAAACGCGCCTTTGTGCTGTTTTACAGCCGACGTAAATGATCCTTTTTCATGACCGAACAGCTGGCTTTCGATCAGCTCTGAAGGGATCGCAGCGCAGTTTACCTCCATAAAAGGAGCTTCTGCACGGTTACTGAGCCCATGAATGTGCCTGGCAACGAGCTCTTTCCCGGTACCGTTGGCTCCCGTGATCAGCACCTTGGCATCGGTCGGCGCCACTTTTGCGATTAGTTCTTTCACGTGCCTGATTGCTTCCGATTCCCCCACCATTTCGTACCGCTGTTCCACCTTTTTACGCAACCGCCTCGTTTCATCCACCAGGCTGGCTTTGTCGATGGCATTCCGGATGGTCACCAGCAACCGGTTCAGGTCGAGGGGTTTGGCGATGTAATCGTAGGCCCCTTTTTTAATCGCTTCAACGGCGGTTTCAATGGTGCCGTGACCCGAAATCATAATTACCGGAGCGTCAGTGATAGTCAGCAACTGATTCAGCACCTCCAGTCCGTCCATCCGTGGCATTTTGATATCGCACAGGATCACATCGAAAAACTGTTCCCTGACTTTGGACAATCCCTCCGGTCCGTCAGCCGCATCCTCCACCCTGAACTTTTCGTATTCGAGGATCTCGCAGAGGGTGTTGCGGATGCTCTTTTCGTCGTCAATGACAAGGATTCTGGCCATATTCCGGGAGTTTGGCTCAAAGATAGCGAAAGTTTGGATAACTTTGTGTTTCAAGATATGACATATGGGATATGAGATACGGGATATGAGATGCGGGATACGGGATAACTGGTTGTTCGTCGTCATTCTCTGGCTGGCATCCGGTTTCGGGTATCAGGTATCTGCCCAAACCGCTATCACCTCATCCAATCTGCTTGCCTGGACAGGGGGGCTGAATTCCTGCCAGTTCTGCGGGATCGATCTGAATCTCGACGGAGTGGAAGACCTGCTTGTGTTTGACCGGGATGGGAACCGGATCCTGCCCCTGATCTATCAAGGTTCTCCCGGCACTGTAAACTACCTGCCCGATACCTCCCTTGCCAGCCAGTTTCCTGATCTCCACGATTGGGTTCTTACCGCCGATTACAATTGCGATGGGAAAATGGACCTCTTTACATACGGACTCGGCGGTATCCGGGTATTCCGGAATGTGTCGGATACGGTGCTAAAATTTCACCTGGAAACCAACATGCTCACCTCTTGGTTTTACACGGGATATATAGGGATCCTGGTCACCCCGGTCGATTATCCCGCCGTTAGCGATATTGACGGCGACGGAGACCTCGATATCCTCACCTTCTTTGGCCTGGGTTCCTTTGTGGAGTACCATCAGAACCTGTCGATGGAGAAGTACGGCAACTGCGACAGTCTGGATTACCGCCTGGCCGATAACTGCTGGGGAAAATTCAAGGAGAGCGAAGGCTCGAACAAGATCACCCTTAACACGGATTGCCCGACAACCAGTTGGCAGTTGGCAGTTGGCAATACACGGTCCTCTGTCACCAGTCACCAGTCATCAGTCACCAGTCACGAATTCACATCTCACGTCTCACATCTCACGTCTCACGACAAACACACCGGCTCCACGATGCTGGCCATGGACCTGAATGGCGACGGACTCAAAGACCTGATCCTCGGCGATGTGGATTTTCCTAACCTGATTGCTTTGGTTAACGGAGGAACTCCCGATACGGCATTCATGACCGGATTCGATACCCTGTTCCCTTCGGGCGACCGGCCTGTTCACTTGTTTGATTTCCCTATCGCTTCGTATGTGGATGCCGACCACGACGGTTTGAAAGACCTGATCGTCTCGCCGTTTGATCCCGTGCTGACGAATGCCGATAATATCCAGTCCGTGTGGTTTTACAAAAATACCGGCAACCAGGATATTCCGGTATTTACCTGGCAAACATCCGGCCTTTTCCAGCAGGAGATGATCGATGTGGGATCAAACAGTTACCCGGTTTTGTACGACCTGAACGGCGACGGACTTGACGATCTTCTGCTGGGGTGCTGGGGCCTGTACGATTCATCCTATTACCAGTCAGCGATACTGAAATCGGTCTACACTGGAAGGATCGCCCTGTTTGAAAACACCGGGAATAAAAAACATCCCGTTTTTACTTTTATTTCCGGGGATCTGGGTGCCATTTCGGCATACGGGCTAACCGGGATCTTCCCTGCCGTAAGGGATTTAACCGGCGACGGGAACGCCGATCTGATTGTGGGACAGGATGACGGGACCCTGGCTTTTTTCAGAAATGACGGCACCGGGTCATATCCACCGGTCTATCTTCCCCCCTTGTGGAAGTACAAGGGAATTGACGTCGGAGAAAACAGTACTCCTCAGCTCTTCGATTTCAACGGCGACGGTTTGCCGGATCTTATCATCGGGGAGAAAAACGGCAACCTCAACTACTATGAAAACAGAGGCAGTGCGGGTGATCCGCTTTTTGTATTTATTACCGACAGTCTGGGGAAAGTCAACGTGACCAATTACCAGATCTCCTATTCGGGGTATTCCACCCCCTGTTTTTTCACTGACCGCCAGGGGAATTCCCGTCTGCTTGTCGGAAGTGAAGAGGGAAAGGTGTGGTTTTATAGTGTCCCTGATCATGACCCGGGTGCCAGGTACCTGCCTTCCGATTCACTGTACCTGCTCGTCACCGCAGAGCCGTTCCCGGTCAGGTGCGGTTGGCGGACGTCGCCGGCTGTCGGCTACCTGTCAGATTCTCTGAAAATGGACTTCCTGGTTGGCAACTATTCAGGCGGGGTGAACTATTTCAGTCAGAACGGCCCTCCGGAGGTGTTGCTGGCCAGCGCTCCGGAAATTGAAACTCAATGGCTCCGGGTCAAGCTGTTTCCGAATCCTGCTGATTCCAAATGTACTGTCCAACTTCCCGGAATTGCAGGTGACAGAACTTTATACGTTGAGGTTCTGACCCGGTTCGGTCAATGTATCATTCGCCAGATCCTGGATGGATCCGCAACTCTTTCACTGGGTGATCTTCCGGTGGGTTTATACCTGGTTCGCCTGATTGATCCATCCGGACATTCCCTGTTTTCCGCAGCGAAACTGATCGTCCTGCATTAATTGCCGGGATAATCCGTAATCCCGGGTATTTCCTGATTTACTCTGCTTTATCCTTGTAACTGTTATGGAACAACAGTACGAATATGCCTAAAAGGATAAAATTAATGGCCCCGAAATAGAAAGCATTTGGTTTGTACCCGAACAGCGGTACCTGTATGATCGTGGTGATGATCCCGATCAGCATGAGTATGACCGCGATGATGGCGCTAATACATGCCTGCGTTTTCAGATGTTTTTTCATGGGACTTGGATTTGGATGTACCTATTACATGCAAATATAGATCATAAAATTTCACAATCCAAATACCCGGTCAGGCAGGAAAAGTTATTAACAATTGTACATTTTTTATTGTTTTGTGGGAAAAAGTAGGAAAAAGTGGGAGATTTTGATTTATATTTACACCCCTAAATCCCCAAAATAGGTGGCAAAAACAAATCTGATCGGCGAATACGAATGCAGGCTGGACCAGAAGGGACGCGTGCTTCTGCCGTCGAATCTGAAAAAACAGATCTCGCCGGACGCCAAGGATATGTTTGTGATCAACCGCGGTTTTGAGAACTGCCTCGTACTCTATCCCATGAACGAATGGAAGGGTATCAGTGAAGAGGTCAACCGGTTGAACCTGTACAATCGCAAGAACCGGAATTTCGCGCGCTATTTCTACCGGGGAGCAACCGAGCTGACGCTCGATGGCAGCAACCGGTTGTTGTTGCCAAAGACCCTGATGAGTTACGCGGGGATTGAAAAAGAGGTGATTTTATTTGCTTTTTCCAACCGCATTGAGGTCTGGGCAAAAGATAAGTATGAACAACTCATGACCGACGAGCCCGAGGATTTTGCGAAGCTGGCCGAAGAGGTTATGGGAAAACCGGAAAGAACTGAAGAACTAGACGATGTACCATAGGAGTGTCCTGCTAAGCGAAAGCATGGAAGCGTTGGCTATCCAACCCGGTGGCATCTACGTCGATGCTACTTTCGGCGGCGGCGGGCACTCCAGGGAAATTCTAAAAAAGCTGAGAGAGGGGAAGCTCTTTGCATTCGACCAGGATGCGGAAGCGATGGGAAACCGGATTGAAGATCCACGCCTCACCATGATCCATAACAACTTCAGGTATCTGAAAAATTTCCTCAGGCTCTATAACGTGATCCCTGTGGATGGCATTCTGGCTGACCTGGGGATTTCATCGCATCAGATTGATGAGGCCGGGAGAGGATTTTCGACCCGGCTCGACGGGGCGCTTGACATGCGTATGGACCAGCGAAAAAAAGGCACGGCGAAGGAGGTATTGAACGATTATCCCGAAGAAAAACTGCGGCAGGTATTTCAACTCTACGGGGAGATCAAAAACGCCAGGAAAGTTGCATCGGCCCTCGTCACTGCCCGGAAAGAGAAACCGCTTTCGACGACCGGGGAGCTGGTGGAATTGCTGAAACCCTTTGCTCCGCGCGGCAAAGAAAACAAATATTTCGCGCAGCTGTTTCAGGCCCTTCGCATGGAGGTAAACCAGGAGCTGGAGGCGCTGAAAGAGTTTCTTGAGCAATGTGTGGATGTGTTGAAACCGGGAGGCCGGCTGGTGGTGATCTCCTATCATTCACTGGAAGATAAGCTGGTGAAGAATTTCTTGCGGGCCGGAAACTGGACGGGGGAGATTGAAAAAGATTTTTACGGGAATGCGTTGGTCCCTTTTGATTTGGTAATCCGCAAACCCATTGTTCCCGGAGAAGAGGAGATCCGGGAGAATCCCCGGGCGCGGAGCGCCCGGTTGCGCGTAACAAAAAAAAAATGACAACATGGCTGAATTAAAGAAAAAGCGGCTGGCAAAGCCCATCCAGAATATCCTCGAGGGGGAATTCCTTTCCAGGGAAAGCGTGGTCAGAAATCTTCCATTTCTGATTTTCTTGGCCCTCATTGCAATCGTATACATCGCCAATACCTATTACGCCGAAAAAACCTCCAAGGAAATTGAAGCCACCAAGCTCGAACTGAAGGAGCTCAGGTACCAGTATATCACAACCAAGTCAAACCTGATGTTCCTGAGCAAGCAGACGGAGGTGTCGAAACGGGGCCAATTGATGGGGCTGAAAGAGACCACTGTACCGCCCTTCAAAATATTCTATTCCACACAGGAAATCAATCCCGGGAGCAAAAAGTGATCCGATGAAAGAGGTTAAGAAGTCCATCCTGTTGCGCGTATACCTGGTTTACCTGGGCATGCTTCTCTTTGCTGTAGCCATCATGGCCCGGGTCATCATGATCCAGTCGTTCGAAAGCAAGGAGCTGATGCAACAGGCCCGGGAGCAGGAGCTGAGCTGGTTCGACGTGGAAGCCATCCGCGGAAATATTTGTGCCGAAGATGGCACGCTACTCGCTACATCCATTCCCATTTTCGATATCCGGATGGATGTATGCACCGATTCACTGACCGATGAGATCTTTCGCAATAATGTGGATTCCCTTGCCATCAGGCTTTCCTCCTTGTTCCACGACAGATCCCCTTCGCAATACCGTGATGAACTGTGGGAAGCCCGCAGAAACGGGGAACGTTACTACCTGATAAAACGGAAAGTACCCTATCCCGAACTCCGGAAACTAAGGGAATTCCCCATCTTCCGCAGAGGCAAATACCGGGGCGGACTGATCGTCATACCCCATTACCAGAGGGAACTTCCGTACAAGGACCTGGCCAGGCGGACCATCGGCTTTGAAAGCAAGGATGTATCGAGCAAGGTTTTTGTGGGACTCGAAGGATTTTACAGCCAACATCTGCAGGGCATTACCGGAAAACGGCTGATGCGCAAGGTGGGCAATGAAGCCTGGGTGCCGATGGATCTCGAGAATGAACTGGAACCTCAGAATGGGGATGACATCATCACCACAATCGACATCAACCTCCAGGACTTGGCCGAATCGGCCCTGATGAAAGAGCTGAAGGCCGACAGTGCCGATCACGGTTGCGTGGTGGTTATGGAGGTCAGGACTGGCTACGTGAAAGCCATTGCCAACCTGAAACGGGAAGCCGGCGGCAGGTATGAGGAGGTGTTAAACTATGCCGTGGGCGAAAGCACAGAACCGGGATCTACCTTCAAACTGGCCTCCTTCCTGGTCGCCATGGAAGACGGGAAGATCGATCTGAACAGCCGGGTCGCAACGGGGAACGGCTCGGTGACGTATAGCGGCCGTACCATGGAGGATTCCCATAAAGGGGGATACGGGACCATCACCGCCCAGGAGGTATTTGAAAAGTCAAGCAATGTAGGCACTTCGCAGATCATTTATAAAGCATATGCAGGAAAGCCTCAGCAATACATCGACGGTTTGTACCGGCTCGGAATCCAGAAACCTCTGGGATTGCAGATCAACGGAGAGGGAACCCCCAACATCAAGGATACGAAAAACAAATACTGGTCAAAACTTTCGCTCCCCTGGATGTCTATCGGTTACGAAGTAGCCCTTACCCCGCTTCAGCTGCTTACCCTTTACAACGCAGTCGCGAATAACGGAACCATGGTAAAACCGATTCTGGTCAGGGAGATCCACCGCAACGGCCAGGTGATTCAAAAATTCCAGCCCGTTATTCTAAATCCTTCGATCTGTTCTCCGGCCACCCTGACGAAGGCAAGAATCCTGCTGCTGGGAGTGGTGGAAAGAGGTACAGCGACCAACATTAAAAATCCGGTTTACAAGATTGCCGGAAAAACCGGGACGGCGCAGCTGGCACAAGACAATAAAGGATATGGTCAGGAAGGAAACCGGGTTCGGTACAAGGGTTCATTTGTCGGATATTTTCCGGCCGATAATCCCAGGTATTCCATCATCGTAGTGATCAACAACCCTACCCGGGGAAGGTATTATGGAGCTTCCATCGCGGCTCCTGTCTTCAAAGAGATCTCGGATCAGCTCTACGCACGTAACCCAGAAATCAATTACCCGCCGAAAAAAGATTCAATCTATTCACGGCTTCCTTATGCAAATGCCGGTAAAACCGGGGATCTGGAAGAGGTCTATTCGGCCCTAGGAATCCCCGCCGTTACCGTAAATTCCAACGCTCCCTGGGTACATCCCGAATGGGTGGGGGGAAAAATAACCCTGGTCCCCCAAGCGGTTGACCGGGGAATCATGCCTGATGTGCGGGGCATGGGTCTGAAAGATGCGATATACCTCCTTGAACAGAACGGGTTGCAGGTATCGGTGCAGGGAAAAGGCTCGGTGGTCAGTCAGTCCATTCCGGCTGGGACACCTGTTTTCAAAGGGGATCGGGTATGTATCGTGCTCGAAACCACGGCCAAATTAAAAAAACCGGAACCCAAAGTTGAAGCATGAAGCAGTTAAAAGAGATCCTGGAAGGTTGCAAAGTGATCCGGATAACCGGCAGCGGAGAGGCGAATATCTCTTCTTTGCATCATGATTCCAGAGAAGTTGGTCCGGGAAGTCTTTTCGCGGCTGTCAGGGGAACACAGTTGGACGGGCATCAGTTTATCAGCCAGGCTGTTGCGCAAGGCGCAGCGGCCATTCTCTGCGAAGTTCTGCCAACCCATTTGCATGAAAATGTGGATTATATCCTGGTGGAAAATAGTCCGGTTGCACTCGGGATCATGGCTTCCAATTTCTACGATTGTCCTTCCCGCGCACTCAAACTGGTCGGAATTACCGGAACGAACGGAAAGACGACCACCGTCACACTCCTCTATCATCTGTTCGAACAGCTGGGATGTAAAGCCGGATTGATCTCGACGATTAAAAACCGGGTACATGAAGAGGTCATTGCTGCAACCCATACCACTCCCGATTCCATTCAACTGAACCAGCTCCTAAGGTTGATGGCGGATGCCGGATGCACCCATTGTTTTATGGAGGTCAGCTCCCATGCGATTGACCAGCACCGGATTGCCGGATTGGATTTCGCGGGAGGGGTCTTCACCAACATCACCCACGACCACCTGGATTATCACAAATCCTTTACTGCCTATATCGCAGCAAAGAAAAGCTTTTTTGACATCCTGGCCCCGGATGCCTTTGCCCTGGTTAACAAAGACGACCGGAACGGAAGTGTGATGGTCCAGAATTGCCGGGCAGAAAAGTTCACGTATGGGCTCGCTTCCCTGGCAGATTTCCGTTGCAAGGTCATTGAAAATACCGTTCAGGGGCTTCATCTGACGATAGACGGGCAGGAGGTGTGGTTCCGTCTCATCGGCCGCTTCAACGCCTATAACCTGCTTGGCGCTTATGCTACCGCTCTGCTTCTGGGAGAGGATAAAACAGCCGTATTGACCACCCTTAGCCGGCAGAAACCGGTTGAAGGGCGCTTCAATTACCTGGTCTCTCCCGAAAAAGTCACTGCGATCGTGGATTATGCTCATACTCCGGATGCCCTGAAGAATGTGCTGGAAACGATCAACGATATCCGGCAGGGAGACGGGCAACTGATTACGGTGGTGGGAGCAGGGGGTAACCGGGATGCAGCCAAACGGCCGGTGATGGCCAATATCGCCTGCCACTTCAGCAACCGGCTTATCCTGACTTCCGACAATCCGCGGTTTGAAGAGCCGGAAGCGATCCTCCGGGAGATGAAACAGGGAGTGCCGGTGGAGTATGCCAAGAACCTCCTTGTGATCGAGAACCGGAAAGAAGCCATCCGTACCGCCTGTGCATTGGCTGCACCGGGGGATTATATCCTGGTGGCGGGCAAAGGTCATGAGCCCAATCAGGAGATCAAGGGAGTCAAGATTCCCTTTGACGACATGGAAGTATTGCGTGAACTATTTGGAATAAACCAATCCGTGAACAAACCCTAGGATATGTTGTACTATTTATTTCATTTTCTCGACACAGCCTTCGACTTCCCCGGTGCAGGGGTCTTTCAGTACATCTCTTTCAGGGCAGGTGGGGCGCTGATCACCTCCCTCTTCATCTCGTTGATCATCGGGAAAAGGTTGATCGGGTTCCTGCGCCGGAAGCAGGTGGGTGAAGAGATCCGTGACCTCGGACTGGAAGGCCAGAAAGACAAGAGAGGAACTCCCACGATGGGGGGACTGATTATCCTGGCTGCCATCCTGATCCCTACACTCCTGTTTGCCAAACTCCACAATGTCTACATAATCCTGATCCTGGTTGCCACCGTGTGGTTGGGATTTATCGGGTTCCTCGATGATTACATCAAGGTTTTCAGGAAAGATAAAAAAGGGCTTGCCGGAAAATTCAAGGTGACGGGACAGGTTGTGCTTGGCCTGATCGTCGGATTTACCATGTATTTCAGCAAAGACATCGTGATCAGGGAACGCGTGGATCAGCAGATTACGGTTCAATCGGACAGGATCTTTGGCATGGAAACCGCGCCGGAACAAACGACCATCTTCAACAAAACCGCCGTCAAATCAACCAAAACAACCATCCCGTTTGTAAAAGACAACGAGTTCGATTACTCCTCTCTGATTTCATGGCTGGGTGAAAAAGCGACGAAATACACCTGGTTGATCTTTATCCCCCTGGTCATCTTTATCATCATTGCCGTATCCAACGGGGCCAATCTCACCGATGGGCTCGACGGACTGGCCACAGGGACCTCCGCAATTATCGGGGTGACGCTCGGCGTCCTGGCATACGTATCGGGCAACATTATTTTTGCTAATTACCTGAATATTATGTATATACCTAATACCGGCGAGCTTGTCGTTTACGTCAGCGCTTTTGTAGGCGCCTGTATCGGCTTTCTCTGGTATAATTCCTATCCGGCCCAGGTCTTCATGGGAGACACCGGCAGCCTGGCGTTGGGAGGGATCATTGCCGTTTTTGCCATCATGATCCGGAAAGAGATCATGATCCCTATTTTCTGCGGGATTTTCCTGGCTGAAAACCTGTCTGTGGTTATGCAGGTCAGCTGGTTTAAATATACCAAACGGAAATACGGGGCCGGCAGGCGGATCTTCCGGATGTCGCCGCTGCATCACCATTTCCAGATGATGGGGTACCACGAATCCAAGATCGTGCTCCGGTTTCTCATTGTCGGAATCATGCTGGCTGTTTTGGCTGTTGTAACACTTAAACTCAGATAAATATGACGTTAGAATCATTGGCATTACAGGGCCGCACCCAGGTCTACTCCTCGCTGGCCGCTTCAGTGACATCAAGGATTGTGGACCTTCGCAAAGAGGTGATCAAAGAGTCTCTTGCGGGTTTGCAACCAGTTGAGCACAAACTGGAGTATGTGGCCAATATTCATGGCATTGAGTTCATCAACGATTCCCGGTCCTGTACGATCAATTCGGCATGGTATGCCCTGGAAAGCATGAACCGCCCTGTGATCTGGATTACCGGCGGGGTGGACCGGGACAATGATTATTCGATGGTGAAAGACCTTGTGGAAGAGAAAGTGAAGGCAATCATTTGTCTGGGCGATAATAACCAGAAGATCCTGGATGCGTTCGACGGGATAGACATCCCCATCATCCGGGTAAAAAGCATGAAAGAGGCGACGGAGGTGGGGTATTATATTGGCAAAAAGGGGGATTCGGTGTTGCTTTCTCCGGCCTGCGCCAGCTTTGATATGTTTGAAAATTTTGAAGAACGAGGAAACGCATTCAAGAGCGCCGTTAAAACATTGTAGCAACCATGTGGGAATTTTTCAAAAATATCAGAGGAGACAAAGTGATCTGGATCATCGTGATCCTCCTCTCCATCTTTTCCCTACTGGCTGTGTATAGTTCTACCGGACTCCTGGCCTATAAAAAACAAGGGGGAAACACCGAATACTACCTGATGAAGCAATTCCTTATCCTGGGAATGGGGTTCGCACTGATGTACCTGACTCACCTGGTGAAGTATACGTATTACTCCAGGCTTTCCCAGATCGGGTTGATCCTGACGATCCCTTTGCTGATTGTGACGCTCATTTCGGGGACCAACCTCAATGAAGCCAACCGCTGGCTTACCGTTCCGATTATCAACGTGACTTTCCAGAGCTCAGATGTCGCCAAGCTCTTCCTGATCATGTATGTGGCCCGGGTCCTCAGCAAAAACCAGGATCAGATCAAGGAGTTCAAAAAAGGATTTCTCCCGGCCATCTTCCCGGTGGTGATCATCTGCGGGTTGATTCTTCCGGCGAATTTCTCCACGGCGGCGATTTTATTCGTTACCTGCCTCGTCCTGATGTTCATCGGAAGGGTTAATCTGAAATACATTTTCGCCCTGATGGGGATAGGGATGGCAGGATTTATCCTGCTCCTCGGAATTGCCATGACTGCCCCCGGCTTTCTCCCCCGCAGCGTTACCTGGAAAAACCGGATTGATACCTTTCTGGACGATGAAAAGTCTACCAAGGATGCAACCTATCAGGTAGATCAGGCCAAGATCGCGATCGTATCGGGAGGCATGCTGGGAAAATCCCCGGGGAAAAGCACCCAGCGGAATTTCCTGCCCCATCCCTACTCCGATTTCATCTTTGCCATCATCATTGAAGAATACGGGATCATCGGAGGAGGGGTGGTCATGCTGTTATATCTGATCCTATTCTTCCGGGTGATCCGGATCGCGAACAAATGCCCGGGAAATTTCGGCGCTTTGCTGAGTGTCGGGATCGGGTTCAGCCTGGTATTCCAGGCTTTGATCAACATGGCTGTAGCCGTCAACCTGTTTCCGGTGACCGGGCAAACCTTGCCGTTGATCAGTATGGGAGGTACTTCGATCTGGTTTACCTGCATCGCGATCGGGATTATCCTGAGTGTAAGCCGGAGGATTGAAATTGAAACGAAAAACGGAACGGAAGTCGATGTTTTGCAAGAGTCACACGTGGCAATGACCTAGGATATGAGCCGGTTCATCATCAGCGGCGGCGGGACCGGGGGGCATGTCTTCCCGGCGATTGCCATTGCCCAAGCCATTAAAAGGCTCGAGCCGGAAGCTGATATTTTGTTTATCGGAGCCAAAGGCCGGCTGGAGATGGAAAAGGTACCTGCAGCCGGATTTCCGATCGAAGGGCTGGTGATCGCCGGGTTTATCCGGAGAGTAACCTGGAAAAATCTGACCTTTCCCTTCAAACTGGCAGGCAGTTTGCTCAAAGCCCGGTCGATCATCCGCAAATTCCGTCCCGATGTGGTGATAGGCGTCGGAGGTTATGCCAGCGGTCCCACGTTGCGGATGGCTTCCTCACTGAGCATCCCCTGCCTGATCCAGGAGCAGAATTCCTTCCCCGGAGTTACCAACCGCCTACTGGGGCCTCGGGTACAAACGGTTTGCGTTGCCTATGAGGGAATGGGAACCTACTTCCCGAAAGAAAAAATTGTCCTCACCGGGAATCCCGTCAGGAAGGATCTTGTATCGCTTCCAATTCCTACACCTAAGGCGTATGAATATTTTCAGCTCGATCCGGTCAAAAAAACCGTTCTGATCCTGGGAGGCAGCGGTGGGGCGAAATCGATCAACGAAGCGATGCTTGCGTGGATCCAACGGGGAATCCCTGACAATATTCAGCTACTCTGGCAAACAGGGAAGCACTATTATGAAAATATCAAGGTTCAAGGTTCAAAGTTCAAGGTTCTCCTGCCTTTCATCGACCGCATGGATCTCGCTTACTCGTGCGCCGATTTGATTGTCAGCCGATCGGGGGCGATCGCCATCTCCGAATTCTGTCTGGTCGGAAAGCCGGTCATCCTTGTCCCTTCTCCCAATGTTGCCGAAGATCATCAGACGAAAAATGCCCTTGCGCTGGTCCACAAAGAGGCAGCCGTAATGATCCGTGACCAGGAAATCATCGGGAAACTTCCGGAAGTAGTCAGCGGATTGCTCGGGGATCCGGCTCAGCAAGAACGGCTACGCCGGAATATTCTGGAACTGGGAATTCCCGATGCCGCCGACAGGATTGCAAAAGAAGTCTTTAAACTGGCACCCAACAACAGCAAACACCATGGATCTTAGCGGGATAAGATCGGTCTATTTCCTTGGGATCGGTGGCATCGGGATGAGCGCCCTGGCCCGGTATTTTGTCAGGCTTGGTGCCCAAGTTTCAGGGTACGACAAAACACCCACCCCGCTCACCGATGAACTGATCCGTGAAGGGATGGAGATCCACTTTGAAGAAAATCCGGGGCTCATCCCGAACTGGGTTGACCTGGTTGTGTGGACCCCGGCTGTTCCACCTGACCACGCGGAATACACGTATCTGTCCCGGAAGGGTTTCCCCATCAGAAAACGGGCGGAAGTACTCGGGGAGATCTCTGCTCCCTTCAAGACCATCGCGGTGGCAGGAACCCATGGAAAAACGACCACCTCGACCCTGATTGCCCATCTGTTTCACACCGCCGGAAAAGAGTTCCTGGCCTTCCTTGGCGGAATCTCAAAGAACTACGGAACCAATTTTATTCAGTCACCCGTCATCAGTCATCCGTCACCAGTCATCAGTCATCCGTCATCCGTCACCAGTCATCCGTCATCCGTCATCCGTCATCCGTCATCGGTTTGCTGCATCGTTGAAGCCGACGAATACGACCGGTCGTTCCTGCAGCTAACTCCCGATATTGCCATCATTACTTCGGCAGATCCTGACCATCTTGACATCTACAACCATCACGACCAGCTGAAACGTTCGTTTGAGGAGTTTACGGGAAATATCCGGCAAGGTGGTTCGCTGATCCTCAAAGCGGGAGTAAACATCACCCCTACGCGGCATTTCCAATACACTACTTTTTCATATTCAATGAATGCCGAAGCGAACTTCTTCGCAAAAAATATTTTTATCCGGGAGGGATTGATCCATTTCGATTTTGTAACGCCCACGGAGGCGATTCCGGGATTTGTGTTAGGCGTACCCGGGATGTTCAATCTGGAAAACGCGGTGGCTGCTCTGGCTGCGGGGTACCTGGCCGGAATTGGCGCGGTAGCGCTGAAAGAAGCACTGCAAAGCTTCCTCGGAGTTCAGCGGCGTTTTGATGTCCAGATCCGGCGCTCCGACTTAGTTTACATCGACGACTATGCCCATCATCCGGAGGAGCTGAAAGCCTGTATCCGGGCGGTGCGCGAACTCTTTCCCGGGAAACGGTTGACCGGAATCTTTCAGCCTCACCTTTACAGCCGCACCCGTGACCTGGCCGATGACTTTGCCCGGGTTCTCGGAGAGCTGGATTCGCTGATCCTGCTGGAGATCTATCCCGCCAGGGAGCAGCCAATCGAAGGGGTGACCTCCGAGTTTTTACTTCAAAAAGTTCCGATAGAAAACAAAACAATCTGCAGTAAAACCGGACTGATTGACCTATTGAAGAGAGAACAACCCGAAATCCTCCTGACCCTGGGGGCAGGAGACATTGATCAACTGGTAAAACCGATTACGGAGGCATTCAGCTAAATGCGACTGAAGAAAAAAATACGAAGAATCCTCGACCTGGTTCTGTGGAGTCTGCTCTTTGCCGGAGCCGGGGTACTGCTTGGGTTCGCTGATTATGAGCAAAACGGGACTGTCTGCAGGAATCTCTTTATCAAAATGAATTATGGCCAGGCGGATATGCTGGTGACGGAAGCCGAAATCGATTCCCTGATCCTGATCTCCTCCGGGAAGATCGTTGGAAAGCCGCTCTGGGCAATCAATACTGAATGTATTGAACGGAGTGTCAGCGTACAGCCCTATGTTTCGGGGGTCCACGTTTATGAAACCTTTTCAGGAGATGTCATCGTGCATGTTTCGCAAAGGCAACCGGTGCTCCGTGTCATTTCCGAGAGCAATTACAATGTCTACATCGGAGACCAGGGTGTGTTGTTCCCGATCAATCCCGATTACCCGGCCCGGGTACTGATCGCATCGGGAACCATCCCTGACAGCTCTTTCCATAACATGCCCAAAGGAGTGGAACAGATGCTGATCGACTCCATCGGCCATTCCCCGGTTCTGGCCGATCTTTTCAGGATTGCGCTTTTCGTCAGCAACGACCCCTTTTTCAAAGCCCAGATTGATCAGATCTACGTAAACCGGAATGGAGAGTACGAACTGATCCCAAAAGTTGGGGATCATGTTATTTTACTGGGGAAAGCCGATGACCTTGGGGATAAATTTCAGCGCCTGTTTGTCTTTTACCGGAAGGGGCTGAACCAGGTTGGCTGGAATAAATACAATTACATCAATATCAAATATAAGAACCAGGTTGTTTGTTCAAAAATCTAGCGGACTATGAAAAACTCAGGAATCATTGTCGGTCTTGATATCGGAACTACCAAGATCGCCGTCATCGTCGGACGAAAAAACGAATTCGGGAAACTCGAGATCCTCGGATATGGAAAAGCCCCCTCTATCGGGGTAAAAAGAGGAGTGGTCTCCAATATTGAAAATACGGTCCAGTCGATCAAGGAAGCTGTTTCCGAGGCTTCCCGCAAGTCGGGGGTGGAGATCCAGTTTGTGAATGTCGGCATTGCCGGTCAGCACATCAAAAGCCTGCAGCACCGGGGAAGCACGATCCGGAACCAGACCGATACCGAAATCAGTCAGCAGGATATCGATAACCTCTGTAACAGCATGTACAATCTCAATATGAGTCCGGGCGAAGAGATCCTGGAGGTGATCCCGCAGGAGTTCAGTGTTGACGGCGAGCACGGCATCAGGCAGCCGAAAGGGATGATCGGGAGTTCCCTCGATGCCAATTTCCATATCATCATCGGGCAGACTGCCGCAGCAAAGAACATTTACAAATGCGTCAGGCGTGCCGGGCTTGAGGTCGTTGAGCTGATCCTGGAACCGATCGCTTCGGCCGAAGCTGTGCTGAGTGATGAAGAGAAAGAAGCCGGAGTGGTGCTGGTGGATATCGGGGGTGGCACGTCCGACATCGCCATCTTTCATGAAGGGATCATCCGGCATACTACCGTGATTCCCCTGGGCGGAGAAATCATTACCGACGATGTCAAGGAAGGCTGTTCAATTATCAAGAAACATGCGGAAGAGTTGAAGATCAAATTTGGCTCGGCCCTGGCCAGCGAGAATAAGGAAGAAGAGATTGTGGCAATACCCGGTCTACGCGGGCGTCCGCCAAAGGAGATCAGCCTGCGGAACCTGGCCAGCATCATCCAGGCCCGGATGGAGGAGATCATTGAGCACATTTACTATGAGATCAAAAGCTCCGGGTACGAGAAAAAGCTGATCGGGGGCATTGTCCTTACCGGTGGCGGAGCCCAGATGAAGCATGCGGCCCAGCTGACGGAATTTATAACCGGACTGGATACGAGAATCGGATACCCGAATGAACACTTGGCGAAAAATGTGCCCCCCGATATGGCGCGACCGATGTTTGCTACGAGTGTGGGACTTGTGATTGTGGGATCGGACCGATACGAGCGGGAAAGGCTCCGGCTGAAGGAGCTGGAACCGGAACCGGTTGCCGAGGAGACCAAAAAGAAGAAAGTAAAAGAGAAGAAAGACAAGGATCCCGCTCAACAGGGAAAACGGTTCACCGAAGTTTTCCTGGAACGGATCAAGAACTGGTTCGAAGATGAGAATGAGTAAAACCCGCTATTAACAACTACTTTGTTAATAAAAATCAAAATGCCATCAATTTTCTGCCTGCAAACAACCTATTTTTAAAAAATCCAAAAACCAGATCCCATGCCAACCATGTTAAAATTTGATCTGCCAAAAAACCCATCGAATATCATAAAAGTCATTGGTGTTGGTGGAGGCGGCAGCAATGCCGTCACACATATGTTTCATCAGGGCATAAAAGGGGTTGATTTCATCATCTGTAACACCGATGCGCAGGCGATGGACTCAAGTCCGGTACCGGTCAAGATCCAGCTTGGGACCAATCTTACAGCAGGTCTTGGCGCCGGAGCTGTACCTTCCATCGGCCGTAACGCCGCGCTCGAGAATGCAGAGGAGATCCGGGAGATCCTGCAGAAAGAGACGAAAATGCTGTTTGTTACAGCGGGGCTGGGTGGTGGAACCGGGACCGGAGCGGCTCCCGTGATTGCGGAAATATCTAAAGAACTGGGCATTCTCACCGTAGGTATCGTGACCATCCCGTTCGCTTTCGAGGGGCGAAAACGGAAATTACACGCCGATGAAGGGATCAAACAACTGAAAGAACATGTGGATGCCCTCCTGATCATCAGCAATGACAAATTGAGGGAGTTGTATGGGAACCTGCGCCTCTCCGAAGCCTTCGGACAGGCTGATAACGTGCTGACGACCGCCGCCAGGGGGATTGCTGAGATCATAACAGTTACCGGATATATCAACGTGGACTTCGAAGATGTAAAAACTGTCATGAAGGACAGTGGCGTAGCCATTATGGGCACCGGGATCGCTTCGGGAGAACATCGCGCACAGAAAGCGGTGGAACAAGCGATCAGCTCGCCTCTCCTGAATAACAATGACATCGAAGGAGCGAATAACCTCCTTCTCTATATTGCTTCGGGATCGGAAGAGATCATGATGGATGAAGTGACCGAGATAACCGATTACATCCAGACGAAAACAAAGTCGTCGACTGAAGTCATCTGGGGGAATGGATTTGATGAACGCCTGGAGAATGGCATCAGCGTGACGATCATTGCTACGGGATTCGATGATGATCACCGGCAAAAGGGTGATCCGGGCAAGAAGAACGTGGTGATCAGGGAACTCTATGAATCAGAAAATGAGCCTCCCCGCGTGGAAACCCGGGTAGAGGAACCGGAACTACTCCCGGCTCCGATGCCTGAACCCGTTGTTGAGGCCGAACCGGAGGTTGTAATGGAAGAGACGGAAATCTATCAGCGGGAGATCTTTTTCGACCTGGATCCTCCAAAACCTGAACCGGCTACGGAACCTGAGCAGGAAGTGAGCCAGGAGATGTTCCTCTTTGCCAAAGAGGTGGAGACCATCTCTTCGGGGGTTCAGAAACAACCTGCTGTCCCTGGTGTTGAACCCGATCGCGGATCGAACGGGAAACAGCCGGGACTAAACCGGATGGGCAACGACCGGATTGAAAAGCTGAAAGCGCTCAGTGAGAAGCTGAAAAACCATACCCCCATTGAGAACAACCTCTATGAACTGGAATCCGTGCCGGCTTATAAACGAAGAAATGTTGAGCTGGCGGATGTGGCACCATCCTCTGAGAGCGATATTCCGCGGATGAGCCTTTCGGATGAACCGGAAAAAGGGCTTGAAATCAGGAGCGAAAATTCGTTCCTTCATAAAAACGTCGACTGATCGGCTACCCAAACCGAAAAACATGATACTCCCAAGATCGTTTTACAACTGGATTTCCCTGATCGGTGCGATCATTGCGCTGGTCAGTCTGGCGCTGATCGTGTTCCTTTTCATCATCGCCACAGTGTTCAACCAGGGAAGTTCGTATCTCGGCCTGTTTATCTACATTGCCCTGCCGGCTTTGATGATCATTGGTTTGCTACTAATCCCGATTGGAATGATTGTCAGGATCCGGCGCAGACGGAAAATGGACCGGGAAACGCGGCGGAAACTTCCTTACATTGACCTCAACGATCCCCAGCACCGGAATGCCTTTCTCATTTTTTCTATTGCCACGATGGTCTTTTTATTTTTGACGAGCATCGGAAGTTATGAAGCATTCCACTATACCGAATCTGTACCGTTCTGCGGAACCTTGTGCCACGATGTAATGGAGCCCGAATACGCGACCTATCAGCATTCGGCCCATGCACACGTCCCCTGCGTGGAATGTCATGTTGGGTCGGGAGCCGACTGGTACGTAAAATCAAAACTTTCAGGTTTGTACCAGGTCTATGCCGTGCTGACGAACATTTACCCCAGGCCTATCCCAACCCCGGTTCAAAATCTGCGTCCGGCCCGGGAAACCTGTGAACGATGCCATTGGCCGGAAAAATTCTACGCCAGAAAACTCCGCGTACAGAAAAATTTTCTTGCCAATGAAACCAACACCGAATGGGATATTGCGATGCAAATGAAAACTGGTCCGCTTTACAGTGCATGGGGGCTAAAAGAAGGGAGCCACTGGCACATCAACCCGGATGTCAGTATTGAGTACATTTCAACAGATGAAACACGGGAAGCCATTCCGTGGATAAGGTTTACAAACCAGAGAACAGGTGAATCAACTGTCTATGTGGATGAAGAAAATCCGCTGGAGGATAGCGTTATTGCCAAGTTACCGGTCCGAACGATGGATTGCATCGATTGTCATAACCGTCCGTCCCATTCTTACAAATCTCCCCCCGATTATGTTGATAATATGCTGCTCTCCGGCGAGATTCCAAAAGAGATCCCCCAGATCAAATACATCGCGATGGAGGTGCTGAAAAATCCTTTTACGAATAAAGATACTGCGCTTATGACCATCGACAGTACAATCACCGCATTCTACCAGTCCGATTATCCCGACTATTACGCTGACAATAAAAGCAAAATCGACCTGACGATCCGGGCAATCCAGAACGGTTTCAGTCTGAATACATTCCCGTCAATGGGAGTCCGGTATGATGCCTATCCCGATCACATCGGGCACCTGGAATCGGACGGTTGTTTCAGGTGCCACTCCGACAGGCATGTCGCGACGGAAGGGAAAATCATCTCCAAGGATTGCGACCTCTGTCATACCATTCTGGCTCAAGGTATTCCCGGACAAATGGCGACCACCACGGTATTTGACACCTTGGAATTCCAGCACCCGGTTCCGTTGCGAAACGACATCTGGAAAACGGCCTTCTGTTCAGAGTGTCACAAAGCCCTGTACCAGTAAGCTTTACGTGAGTCTTCTGTACACTATCTTCTCTATAATCCGGAATGGAAGAACTGATGCGATTCTCAGTTTGAGGCTGTTGTTGATTTTGTAGACAGATGCCGGATACCGGATAGATTCTGAATGATGCGGGTTTGGATGGCGCCAGGCCGGACAATGACTACTTCAATAGCTCTGAACTGATGGGCCTGAAGTCACGTCCATACGTTGCACGGAGATTCCATTTGTTTGAGCCAAAGTTGCGAGTTGTTCCTCATCGATGTCGGTTGATTTATTTTTATGTCGGGACTCTTTTCCATCGCGCTGCTAACCAACAGGCTGCGCCCCATAAAAATTTCCATCTGCCGAATCCACGCTTTACATCCATATAGTTCCGTTCTCCCCGCAGGATCTTGCCGAATGCGTTCCATACCCGTTCCCTGTCCCGCACAAGCCTGTGGATCCGGAAAGGGACCGCATTAAAGATGGTTTTGATCCGGTTAGCTTCGAGGATCTCAGGCATCAGCACCTCGTTTACCTCGTCGGAATATCGTTGAAGGGTTGCTGCCCTTCCCTGGAGGAAATCATACCCGGCTGCGGCCGCGATTTTTCCACTTCGGATGGCGTAGTAAATACCCTCGCCGGTCAACGGGTCCGTCAATCCGGCCGCATCCCCCAGTACCTGGATCCGGCGGGTATGGAAAAGGCTCTTCCGTCCTTTGACGGGGATCGGCCAGGCTTTCATAGATCTCGTATGGGTAAAACCGATCCCTGTCGACCGGATGAATTTCTCGTAGTATGGCTTCATTTGTCTGGACAGGGAAGCCGGTCCCCCCACCCCTACCGAGAAGTGATCCTTCTTCGGAAAAATCCATCCATACCCGCCCGGGAACGTTCCCCAGTCGAGAAAAACTGTCTGGCTGAACTGGTCAATCTGCTCCCGTCCGGCTTCCACTTCTGCTTCCCATGCCAGTTGCGGCAACAGGTGAGTCCGCAATCCGCTGGCATGTGCCACCATAGAGGAAGCTCCATCGGCTCCCAGGAGGAGTCGACACGAGAAAGATCTTTCCCTGGTTCTGACAATCACGGAGTTTGCCTTTTCTTCGAGGGCAGAGACATGTTCCCCGAAAAGAACACGTGCTCCAGCTTCTTTTGCTTTCTCAAGCAGAAGCTGGTCCAGCTGATCCCGCATAGTGCAAACCATCAACGGTTCAGAGGATCTGTGGGTAAAAGTTTCGCGGAAATGGCAGGAAAACCGGACCGAATAAATGACCGTTTCAATGACCGGGGTCAACTCAAAGGCAATCTCTTTCAGAATCTTGTGAGTAAGTCCGCCCCCGCATACTTTATACCTGGGAAACGCAGCTTTTTCGAGAATCAGCACATCCAACCCGTGCAGCGCAAGTTCCCTGGCAGCCATTGTACCGGCGGGGCCGGCACCGGCGATGATTACAGAAGCATCAAAAACCATGAAACTTATAGCAAGGCAAGAACTTCCTTTAACAATTTCCCTTTATCCACAGGGACCACCCCTACTTCCTCGCACACCAGGCCGCCGGCCAGATTGGAGATGTAGGCTATTTCATAAGGAGAGCAATCGAGAGCCAGGCAGAGTGAAGCGACACTGATTACCGTATCTCCGGCTCCGGAAACATCAGCCACGGCGCGCGAATGAGCAGGCACCAGGATATTCCGGTCAGAAAGGTGATCGGAGAGGCTCATCAGGATCCCTTTTTCAGCCAGGGTGGTCATTACATACCGGCATTTCAGCTGGTCCCTGATAGTTTGAGCCGCCCGGATAATGGCTTCCTGATCGCCGGAATCAAATTCCAGTTTCAACCCCTCTTTCAGCTCTTTCAGATTGGGTTTGAAAAGGGTGACCCCGGTGTATGCATGGAAATTCCTTTTCTTCGGATCAACGGTCACAGGGATATTTAGTTTCGTGGCCAGGGCGACAACTTTTTCAACCAACCCCAATGAAATGACTCCTTTATTGTAATCCTGAAAAATGATGCAATGGATGTTCCCTTCCTGCAGGATCTGTTCGATCTCCTTCAACAATTTCCGGTGATCTTCTTCGGACAGATCATGGTCTACCTCTTCATCGACCCGTAACATCTGGTAGTTATTCCCGAAGATCCTGAATTTGGTGGTGGTGACCCGTTGCGTGCTCCGGGCGATTCCCCGGTTTTCAATTTCTTCCTGTTTTAAAAGCTCCAGAAACTGATCCCCTTTGTCATCGGCGCCAATTACGGAACAAAGGATCGGGCTGGCCCCAAGGGCTTTGATATTCCGGGCGACATTGGCAGCTCCTCCCATGCGGTTTTCACGGTATCTGAGCGCCACGATCGGAATGGGGGCTTCCGGGGAGATTCGTTCGACTTTTCCCCAGAGGTAAGTATCCAGCATGACATCCCCGATAATCATAACCCTCTGGCGATCGAAATCCTGGAACAGCTTCCGGTACTTCCCTTCTTTTTCCATGCAAGAAATAAAGTGAATCAGGATAACTGATAATTAGCGAGGCTCTTGGCTTCGGGATTCAATTCATCCGACGCAACCTCCCCGTCCATCAGCCGGACAATGCGGTGGGCATGGTGTGCGATCTCCTCTTCATGAGTCACCACAATCACTGTGTTTCCCATTTTGTGAATATCATCCAGCAATCCCAGAATCTCCCGGGAGGTTTTGGAATCGAGGTTCCCGGAGGGCTCGTCCGCCAGGATAATCGCCGGGTTGTTCACGAGCGCCCGCGCTATGGCCACCCGCTGGCGCTGTCCGCCCGAAAGTTCATTGGGTTTGTGAGCCATACGGTCGGCCAGTTTCACCTCTTCCAGCACGCGGGTAGCTCGCTCGATCCGTTTGTGCTTTGTGATACCGGAGTAGATCAAGGGGAGCATCACATTTTCAAGCGCGGTGGAACGGGGCAACAGGTTGAATGTTTGAAAGACGAACCCGATCTGCTTGTTCCGGATCTCGGCAAGGCTATTATCATCAAGTCGTGCCACATCTTCTCCGTTCAGGAAATAACTTCCGCCGGTCGGGGTATCAAGGCATCCCAGTATGTTCATCAGGGTCGATTTTCCGGAACCTGACGGCCCCATGACTGCTACGAATTCATTTTTCCGGATGACCAGTGAAACCGAACGGAGGGCCTCTACGATAACGGTTCCTATCTTGTAGTTTTTGACAATCTTTTCTAGTCGAATAATTTCTTTTTCCATCGGACAGGTGATTCAGATTAAAATTTTCTCGCTATGAGCAAAGGTAAAAAATAATTAAAAGCGAAGAATAAAATCTTCCTTGCTGAGCTCTTTCCTGAAGAATATGATTCCTATGGAAAAGAGGTCTATGCTGACCCTAACGCTGGGGTGCTGCCGGATATTCTCCCAGGCCGATCTCATTCCCTTCGACCAGTGAATATCATCTAAGACGAAAATGGAGTGGTTCTGGATATGGCTCAGGCATTCATCAAAATATTTTATTGTGGCATCTCTTTTATGGTTCCCGTCACAAAAGAACATGTCTACATTTCCGAGCTTAGCAAGTATTTCGGGCAACACGTCGTCAAAATTACCGCAGATCTCATTGATGTTTCCCAGTCCCAGTCGCGAGAAATTATGCGATGCAATGTTCAGCGTGTCGGTACAACCCTCAAGTGTATAGATGTGGCAATTCGGGTATCCCATGGCCATATACATGGTGCTGATTCCGAACGCTGTACCCATCTCAATAATGCTGCGCGGCTTATAATGTTTTACCAACCGGTACAACAGCTGTCCTTTCTTCGGGGAGACGGATGACTTCCGGGCAATATCCCTAACTCTGACAAACCGCTGGGAATAAGAAAATTCAATCGCCCGGGCTCCCAGATCTACCCGTTTGATGAACCGCGCCCGGGAAAGCAAATCTTCTCTCACTTTCTCTATCAAATCATAGTCGGGGTACAGGGTATTATTGCTCAGGACGTATTTATAGAAATTAAAGACGAATGGCGAATGAATTCGGTATTTGGAACGCATTCGCAGTAAGTGAACAATGTACTGGAAGAGGTATTTAATTCGTTCAATCATTCCACGAATTGCCTTATTTTTGCCACAAAATTATCAAATGCCCGGCATTAAAAACTATTTCACCCTGGTTAAGATCAGCCATACGATCTTTTCAATGCCTTTCGCCATGATCGGGTTTTTCCTGGCCATTAAGGAAAACGGAGAAAACGTTAATTTCCGTATTTTGTTGCTGGTAATTTTATGCGTTTTATTTGCCCGGAATGCGGCGATGGGTTTTAACCGGTATGTAGACAGGGAGTTTGACCGCAAAAATCCCCGCACCGCCTTACGCGAGATCCCGAGGGCTATTATCTCTCCACGGTCGGCCTTGTTGTTCGTCGTCCTGAATTCCGCTCTGTTCATTGCCGCTACGGCGTTCCTCAATGTTCTCTGTCTGATCCTCTCCCCTGTTGCTCTTTTCATTATTCTGGGATACAGTTTTACGAAACGGTTCACTTACCTCAGTCATGTTTTCCTCGGCTTGGGGCTTGCGCTGGCTCCGATTGGCGCTTTCCTGGCCGTTACCGCCCGGTTCGATCTGATCCCGCTGCTTTTTTCCTTTTGTGTCCTCTTTTGGGTAGCCGGATTTGACATCATCTATGCGCTTCAAGACATCGAATTTGACAGATCAGAAAAGTTGAAATCCATTCCGGCTAGCATTGGTGCCGGAAATTCCCTGTTCCTATCCGCTTTCTTTCACCTGATCGCCTTGCTGTTACTGGTCGCTGCCGGGATGATCGGCCCATTCGATACACTCTACTGGACCGGTTTGGCGATTTTCACCCTGTTGATCCTGTATCATCATCTCATCGTAAAACCAACCGATTTTTCCAGGGTCAACCTCGCCTTTGCGACGCTGAACGGGTTCGCAAGTATTCTTTTTGCCTGTTTTGTGATTGGGGACCTGTATTTGTGATTCACAGATATTGTCTAACTTTATATCGGATTTTCAGCAATTCAATATGGCTCCTATTCGTCAATTAAAAGAACCACCTGACGATTATTACCAGCTTACCAGCCAGATTTTGCTTCTCGCAAGCTGTTATGAAAGAAGAATAGATTTTATTAAAAAAGGCGCAAACTTATTACTCACTTACTCCAAATGTGATTCCGTTGAGATCTGGATGAAGAAAGATGACAATTACAAATTCATAGAGATTGCCCACATTGACAAGGATTCATTCGGGTTTGAAGTAAAATCCTTTTTTCATAAAGAGAAAGACGGGTCGATGAATATCAGTCAAAATCAAACGGCACTGGTCAGATTGAGCAGAGAGGTATTTTTGGGACACAGGGATCCTGTTTCACCCTTTTTTACTAAGAATGGAAGCTTCTGGTCTGATCGTGCGAAGGAATCAATTCATCTCACAATAGATAGTCAAGATAAAGTACATCATATAGAACTTGATCTGATGGATACCTTCCAATCCCTTGCATTGATACCATTAGTGCACGGCAGAAGACATATTGGGCTCATCCGGTTCCAGAGCGGGCAATCCAATTTTTTTACCAAAACGGACGTTGATTTATATGAACACATTAGTTCGACCTTCGCTTCTGCCATGCTGAATCAAAGGATTCAGGAAGCCTTGAACGAAAGAATTAAGGAACTGACCTGCCTGTATGGAATAGCTAAAATCATTGAACCAATCAACCGTCCTCTGGATGAAATTTTCCACGATATCATCAAGCTGCTACCTCCTGCCTGGCAATATCCGGAAATTACCTGCGGAAAAATTATTTTTGATGGCCATTCCTATGCTACCCGGGCTGTTCAAACATATGCTGACAAACAGGTTGCACCTCTTATAGTTGCCGGGAAAAAACGGGGTTCTGTAGAGGTTATTTATCTGGAAAAGATGCCGAGCCTTGACGAAGGCCCTTTTTTAAAGGAAGAACGAAGCCTTGTTAATACAATTGCAGAAAATGTTGCCATGATTATTGAGCGTAAAGAAGCAGCAGAAGAACGGAGTAAACTTCAATTGCAATTACGTCATGCAGATCGTTTAGCCACGATAGGACAGCTTACTGCCGGAGTAGCTCACGAATTAAATGAACCCCTGGGCAATATCCTGGGTTTGGCTCAGCTGGCATCTAAAATTCCGGACATACCGAAACAGGTTGAAGAGGATCTGAACCGGATCATCACCATTTCACTGGATGCAAGGGAAATCATTAAGCACCTGATGATTTTCGCCCGGCAAAAAAAACCCGAAAAAACCATGGTGGATCTCAATGCTATTGTAAAGGACGGACTGAAATTTTTCGAGTCACGTTGTGCAAAAGAGGGAATAGAATTGATTCGTTCCCTGTCATCCAAAGTTCCGGAGATTATCGCTGATCAAACCCAAATCCATCAGGTATTGGTCAACCTGATCACCAATGCCATTCAAACCATGCCCCAAGGGGGTAAACTGACGATTCGGACTGAGGCGGATGAAAATCATGTTTCGCTGATCGTAGAAGACACAGGTGCCGGGATAAGTGATGAGGTAAAAAAGCAAATGTTCATTCCTTTTTTCACCACCAAAGAGGTTGGCCAGGGTACCGGTATTGGGCTGTCGGTTGTTCATGGAGTCATCACCTCACACAACGGCACCATCAAAGTAGAAAGCAAAATTGGGGAAGGTACAAGATTTGAAGTTCAATTACCACTCAGATAAAAAATAC
>JAZDGR010000163.1:0-3347 GCA_043806735.1 bacterium
TGAGATGGACCTGAGTAAGATATTATCGATTCCCGGGAGGCCCGGATTATATAAAGTGATATCCCAGGCAAAAAATGCGGTCATTGTGGAATCGCTGATTGACCAGAAACGCTTTCCTGCGTTCGGTCACGAAAAAATGAGCACGCTGGCGGAGATCAGTGTTTTCTCGACCGGGGAGGATATACCTCTGAAGGATGTCTTCCAAACCATTCATGAAAAGCTACAGGATAAAGAGACGCTGAATCCGAAATCAGATCAAAATCTCATCAAAGATTTTTTCCTGGAAATGGTACCTGAATTTGATCAGGACCGTGTCTATATTTCGGATATAAAAAAAATTCTAACCTGGTACAACCTCTTGCGGGCCAACAACCTCCTGGATTTTTCCGAAGAGGAAAAACCCGCAGAAAGTAATATGGATGAATCATGAATTCACTATCTTTGAGCCTTGGATCCTGTCAATTGATAATCATTAAGAAAAAAATCATGAAAACAAAAACCATTTTTTCGTTTACCCTCGTCTGCCTGTTTATTCTTTTAAACAGCATGAACGCTACGGCTGGCAAGAAGAAAATTGATTTTTCGGTTTCAGAGCCGGATGCTAAAATATATGTGGATGGAACCTTTGTCGGCTCAGGCAGCACTGAATTAATCATCGAAAAGGACCAATGCATTAGAGTAAAAGTAGAAAAAACAGGCTACCTAACAGAGATTAAAGAATTCTGCAATCAAAAGGATGGGGATGATCTTCCCAAAACTTATAGAATTATAATGCTCAATGACGACGCATACGAAGCCTCAATAGCATCCGATATTGTGAACACCGACATTGAAGTAAAAACGTTAAAACCTGAAGAAGAAGCGTGGAAGCTATTAAGCCAGATTATTACAAACCACATGGACGTTATTGAAGTAACCGATAAGCAAACCGGTTATCTGAGAACTGCATGGGAAATGGATTATTTTACCAGAAATACGATCCGTACACGAATAATCATAAAGTTGGCATCTACAGATCCTTTGACTTATAAGATCAAAATTGTCAGCGAAGAATCTCAAAAACCCCAGACGAGTGTGAAGAATGATGAATATTTCAAAGAATATGACCGTATTCTGAAAAAATACAAAGACATAGTTAATGAAGTTCAAAGCCGGTTTGCGAATTAATAGATAGATGGTCACTGCATGAATTTCAAAAAAACGGTCCAAGACCTTACTGTTGCAAGCACCAAATCGCTGAACCCACGTAATTTTATTCTTGACCTGATTGCTTCAGAACCTTTGCCACTGATGCTTCCGGGACAATTTGTGCAGGTACTGGTGGAAGACTCTCCCAGTACTTTTCTGCGTCGGCCATTCTCCATCCATCAGGTAGATCATGCCCGCAATGTAATGAGGTTGCTGATCCGGATCAAAGGGGAAGGGACCCGGCATCTGAGTTTGTTGAAGGAAGGGGATAAGCTGAATCTGATCTATCCTCTCGGGAATGCATTTTCCCTGCCATCCCTTAAAGAGGTGCTGCTGGTGGGTGGAGGTTGCGGCGTGGCTCCGCTTCTTTTTCTAGCGCAATTCCTGAACCAGAACAGCATCCGGCCAACTATCCTGGTGGGATTCCGTTCGAAAGACGAAGTGTCTGAAATTGAAACGTACTCAAAATACGGATCGATATGGATCACCACCGACGATGGAACGGAAGGGGAAAAAGGACTGGTGATCGATCATTCCCTTTTCCAGAAAGAACGGCTTCCGTGGAAAAAGATCTATTGTTGCGGCCCCGATGCCATGATGAAAGCTGTGGCCGGGATCGCCAGAATGCATCAGATAGACTGTGAAGTATCCCTGGAAAACACCATGGCCTGTGGTTTTGGCGTATGCCTCTGCTGCATCACCCCCACCGACAAAGGGAACGAACGGGTGTGTGTGGAAGGACCTGTGTTCAACACCAGGAGGTTGAAGTGGAAATGAGAAGAATTGCCATGAATTGCACATTTATTGCCATAAATTGCCATAAGTACCCCCCAGCCCCCTAAAGGGGGAGCAAGTCCCCTTCAGGGGATTTAGGGGTAAAAAATGACTTTATGACCAATTTATCCGTTAACATCGCCGGCCTCACTTTCAAGAACCCTGTCACCACTGCCTCCGGGACATTCGGATATGGAGAGGAGTTTCAGGATTTTATGGATCTGGGGAAACTCGGAGGCATCTTTGTCAAAGCCGTGACCGGTTCGAACCGCGACGGGAATGCCTACCCGCGGATGGCCGAGACTCCTTCGGGGATGCTCAACTCGGTCGGACTCCAGAACAAAGGGGTGGATCATTTTGTGAAAGAGATCTATCCGCGCATCAGGGACTTTGACACCCACATCATTGTGAATGTTTCGGGATCAACAGTTGAGGAGTACGTCCAGGTAGCCGAACGCATCAATGAGCTGGAAAAGATCCCGGCCATCGAACTGAATATTTCCTGTCCTAACGTCAAACAGGGCGGGATGGCATTTGGGACCAACCCTTCCATGTCGGCCGAAGTGACCCGGGCGGTTCGTTCCGTCTACAAAAAAGTGCTGATGGTCAAACTCTCTCCCAACGTGACCAGCATCACCGAAATGGCAAAAGCAGTCGTCGATGGGGGCGTGGATGTACTCACGCTGATCAACACCCTGCTTGGGATGGCCATTGACGCAGAAAACCGCCGGCCAATCCTCTCGACCATTACCGGCGGGTTATCGGGCCCGGCCATAAAACCCATCGCCCTGCGGATGGTGTGGCAGGTGCACAAAGCGGTGCATGTGCCGGTTATCGGGTTGGGAGGCATCATGAATGCTACCGATGCCATTGAATTTCTCCTTGCTGGCGCTTCGGCTATCCAGGTTGGCACCGCCAATTTCATAGACCCCCAGGCTTCCGTGAAAATTGTCGAAGGGATCGAATCCTACCTGGAAAACCACCGCATTCAGGATGTAAATGAACTGATCGGGGCGCTGCAGACGGAATAATCAATAAAAATAGCATTCCCTGCCCAATATTCAATATTTTTGTTCCCAGAACCATTACCTCCATTCCATGAAAACTCTATATCCTATACGATTTGTTACTCCAATACTCTGTTTCCTCGGGATTGCCGCCACTGGGATATTTCAACTCTTTTCCCCTGAAAGGCAATGTCAGCTTGAAACAAAACACTGGAGTCCCCCCTCCGTCACCCCGAACGACTGGATGGCTATACAACGGATTTACCCTTACGACCGGATCAATCCGGAAGCGGTGCAGGCAGCGTATGCACAGGCCGGCGAAATGATGAAAGAGAACTCCTCCCGAACCACTCCCTGGACCTTTACCGGGCCGACCAA
>JAZDGR010000164.1:0-17600 GCA_043806735.1 bacterium
TAAACGACAACCAGTGATGGGATGATTGTAGATTTTGAGACAAGATCACAACCATTTTCCAGGGCTTTTGCCCGGATTGTGGGATATCCACTATGTTTCATTACATTTGTGATTGAACAGGAAGAGCCGTATGAAGGGAGACTTTCACGTACGGTGGCGCCTGTCCCGCTTCTGCGGGATGGGAACGCAGGGGTGAAATTCCCCTGCGTGACCCGACTGGCAGCAAAACAAACAACTGTAAACTATAAACTATGAACGATACTATCTACAGTGTGATTATTGGAACGGGACATTACATCCCATCAATACGTATCAGAAATGAGGATTTTCTCACCAATGAGTTTTTTGATGAAGACGGAAAAAAGCTTGAAAAAACGAATCAGGAAATAATTGATAAGTTTCTGGAAATTACAACTATTGCAGAAAGACGGTATGTTACAGACAACTTGGTAACCTCTGATATTGCCTATTATGCTGCAATTGATGCAATTAAATCCGCAAACATCGATAAAGAAGAATTAAACTATATAATTGTTGCGCATAATTTTGGCGATGTGAGGAATGACAATAAGAGGGTTGATATCGTACCCAGTATAGCCGCTCGGGTAAAGCATAAATTAGAAATAAAAAACCCCAATGCAATTGCCTATGATTTAACTTTTGGCTGCCCAGGTTGGTTACAAGCCATTATTCAGGCTGATTATTTCATAAAATCCGGGGATGCCAAAAAGATACTGGTTATCGGAGCAGAGGTATTATCCAGAGTTTCCGATCCGCATGACATAGACAGTATGTTGTATGCTGATGGAGCCGGAGCTGCCGTTCTGGAAGCCAGGAATAGTGAGAATCCCATTGGAATACTTGCGCATAAAACGCGCTCAGATACCTTTTTATATTCCAAAATGTTACATATGGATAAATCATACAACCCTGATAAGGAGAAAAAGAATGACCTGTTTTTAAAGATGAATGGGCGAAAGCTTTATCAATATGCACTCGAAACAGTTCCTCAAGCGATAAAAGATTGTCTTGAGAAGAGCAAAATTCATCTTAGGGAAATTAAGACCGTGTTAATTCATCAAGCCAATGGAAAAATGGATGAGGCAATATTAAAAAGACTTTATGGTCTTTATAATATAATCGATATCCCTAAAAACATCATGCCGATGACAATCCCATGGTTGGGCAACTCATCCGTAGCGACCTTACCTACTTTATTGGATCTCATACTAAAAGCTAAGTTGAAAACGCACAAAATAAACAAGGGTGACACCCTGGTTTTCGCATCCGTTGGAGCAGGAATGAATATTAATGCTTTGATTTACAAGATATAACTGAATATAATTGTTAAATAAAACATCCTTATGTCTTTCCCCGTCGAAAAAATCCGTTCCGATTTCCCGATCCTGAAGCAGCAGGTGTACGGCCGGCCGCTCGTCTATTTCGACAATGCCGCTTCCACCCAGAAGCCGCGCCAGGTACTCGACGCCATCAGGCAGTATTACGAAGAGGATAACTGCAACATCCACCGGGGGGTTCATTTTCTCAGCGTAAAGGCCACTGAAGCTTACGAGGAAGTACGCAGGGAACTCGCGGATTTCATCCATGCCCGGCATCCGCATGAGATCATCTTCACCCGGGGAACCACCGAATCGGTCAATCTGATTGCCTCTTCCTTCGGGAAAAAGTACATCCGGGAAGGAGATGAGATCATCCTATCCGTCGCGGAACACCACTCCAACTTTGTCCCGTGGCAGCAGCTATGCCTTGAGCGGGGAGCCACGTTGAAATTTATTCCGATACACGAGGATGGTTCCCTGGATATGCAGGGCTTCCGGACATTGCTCTCGGAGCGTACACGCCTGGTTGCCATTGCGCATATTTCCAATGTTCTGGGAACGGTCTTTCCGGTAAAGGAGCTCATCTCCCTGGCGCATGAACACGACGTGCCTGTGCTGGTGGACGGCGCGCAGAGTGTCGCTCACATGCATGTAGATGTGCAGGAACTGGATGCCGATTTCTATTGCTTCAGCGGGCACAAACTATACGCCCCGATGGGAATTGGCGTCCTGTACGGCAAAGAGAGATGGCTGGAGGAACTTCCGCCTTATCAGATGGGAGGGGAAATGATCAAAGAGGTTTTCTTTACGCACACAACGTTTAATGAACTTCCGTTCAAATTTGAAGCCGGCACACCCAACGTGGAAGGAGTCATGGGACTTAGCGCCGCCATCAAGTACCTCAACGGCATCGGGATGGAAGCGATCGAAGGGTGGGAACATGAATTACTGGAATATGGAACTCGTCGCCTGCTCGAAATTGAGGGGCTCCGGATCTACGGAACGTCGCCGGCAAAGGCAAGTCTGATTTCGTACCTGCTAAAGGACATTCATCCTTACGATACCGGGATGATCATCGATAAACTGGGCGTGGCCGTCCGCACCGGCCATCATTGTGCGATGCCTCTGATGGAATTCCTGGGGATTCCCGGTACCATCCGCGCTTCTTTCTCTTTTTACAACACCAAAGAAGAGATCGACCGGCTTATCGAAGCCACCCAAAAAGCCCGGCAAATGCTTTCCTGAACCCCCATCTTGCATCTATATATCTAAATAATACTTTATATTTGCACCCCCTAACCTGCATAGTATGACTATCCCCGAAATCGAAGCCCAGATCTTATCCGAGTTCTCCCTGTTCGAGGATTGGATGGATAAATATAATTACATCATTGAACTGGGAAGGTCGCTTCCGTTGATTGATCCGAAAAACAAAACCAACCAGTACCTCATCACGGGATGCCAGTCGAAGGTGTGGTTGTATGCCTCCTATCAAGAGGGGAAAGTGTTCTATACGGCCGACAGCGATGCCATCATCACCAGGGGGATTGTCAATATGCTAATCAGGGTATTATCGGATCAAAAGCCGGATGATATCATCAACGCCGACCTCTCCTTTATTGATCAGATCGGCCTGCGCGAACACCTCTCCCCAACCCGCTCCAATGGCCTCAACTCCATGATCAAGCAGATGAAGCTGTACGCGATCGTGTTTAAAACGAAGCATATGAGGTCATAAAGACAGGAGGTCAGGAGGTCAGGATTTAGCTGACGGGTTCTTCCGGCATGATGATCCAGGCGATGATATAGGCCAGCAACCCCATTCCTCCGGCAAAAAAGAAAATAGCCCAGATCACGCGAAGCAGTACGGGATCGGTATTCATGTATTTGGCTAAACCTCCGCAAACTCCGCCGATGACCCTGTCTTTGCGGGAGCGGGTTAATTTTTTAACTTGCTCTTCCATGGGTTTCTTTGATTTGTTACCATTTGACGAAGATACGATATTCGTGTTCCATATTCTAAAAGATCCTGTTTTTGTAATTTTACAGAAAAAGGAAACCAATGGATTTACCAAAATTCGAAATAGAAAACAACGTTATCTCCGCCCTCCGGAAGGTATTCGACCCTGAAATTCCCGTCAACATATACGACCTCGGACTTATCTATGATCTCCGCATCGATACTCAGAACAACGTCTATATTCTGATGACCCTCACCACGCCCAATTGTCCGGTTGCCGAAGATATGCCGGGCATGGTTCGCGAAGAAGTCAAACGGGTCGAAGGGATCGGCGAAGTAAAGGTCGAACTTACATTCGAGCCACCCTGGGACATGGACCACCTGACCGACGAGGCGAAGCTGGAGCTGGGAATGATATAAGAACCGCCTACTTGTCCGCCTGTCCGCTTGTCCGCCTGTCCATTTTTTTCATACCTTTGTTCCCCCTAACTTCCGGCACATGTCTCCTGAAATTGGCCCGTTGCTTGCCAGTGTCGATACACCCGACGACCTGAAGAAACTCAGTGTCGAAGAGCTTCCGCAACTTTGCCAGGAGATACGTTCCTTTATCATCGATGTGATCTCGGTCAACCAGGGGCACCTGGGAGCGAGTCTGGGCACCGTGGAACTGGCCGTAGCGTTGCACTATGTATTCGACACACCGGAGGATAAAGTGATCTGGGATGTCGGCCATCAGGCGTATGCCCATAAAATCCTGACCGGACGGAAAGATCTTTTCCGGACCATTCGCCTTTACCAGGGGATCAGCGGTTTTCCGAAGATGTCGGAAAGCCAATACGACGCATTTGGGGTGGGCCATTCCTCCACCTCCATTTCGGCTGCGCTGGGGATGGGGATTGCTGCAAAACTGAGCGGAAACACCCATCAGCACCATGTAGCGGTGATTGGCGACGGAGCCATGACGGGAGGAATGGCGATGGAAGCGTTGAACAACGCTGGGGTTTCCAACGCCAACCTGCTGGTGATCCTCAACGACAACCAGATAGCCATCGATAAGAATGTGGGCGCAATCAACGATTACCTGGCCGATATTGTTACCAGCCGTACATACAACAGGTTGAGGGATAAGATCTGGTACCTGATGGGTGGTGGGACAAAATACGGTAAGAACTCCCGGGCGATCGTCAAGCAGTTGGGAAACGCTGTAAAATCCTCCATTCTCACGAGAAGCAATCTTTTTGAAGCCTTTAACTTCCGGTATTTTGGTCCAGTCGACGGCAACGACGTGATCCGACTGACCAAGCTGCTTGCCGACCTGAAAAACATCCAGGGTCCGAAGCTGCTTCACATCAGCACGGTGAAAGGGAAAGGGTATGAGCATGCTGAAAAAGACCAGATCGGCTATCATGCTCCCGGCGTGTTTGATAAAAACACCGGCGCCATCAAGGAAGATAACTGCCATGGCCAGGCCCCGAAATACCAGACTGTATTTGGCCGGACCATCATCGAACTGGCGGAACAGAACCCGAAGATCATCGGCATTACGCCGGCCATGTCGACCGGCTGTTCCCTGAACCTGATGATGAACAAGATGCCCGCCCGGGCATTCGATGTGGGAATTGCCGAGCAACATGCAGTTGCCTTTTCGGCCGGGATGGCTGCGGAAGGGTATGTGCCGTTCTGTAACATCTACAGCACGTTTATGCAGCGGGCCTACGACCAGGTCATTCATGACGTGGCGCTCCAGAACCTGCACGTGGTCTTTTGTCCGGACCGGGGAGGACTGGTTGGGGAAGATGGTCCCACCCATCATGGGGCATTCGACCTTTCCTACCTGCGGTGCATCCCCAATATGATTGTAGCCTCTCCCATGAACGAAGAGGAGCTTCGCAACATGATGTATACGGCCCAGCTTGATGGAATGGGACCCTTCGCAATACGCTATCCCCGGGGAAGAGGGGTCATGCCCAAGTGGAAGACTCCGTTTCAGAAATTGGTTCCCGGAAAAGGGAGGTTGATCCGCGAAGGCACCCAGGCAGCTATTCTCACCATCGGTCCTGTGGGGAATTACGCGGTTGCGGCTTGTGAGGAACTGGCAAAATCGGGACTTTCCATTGCCCACTATGACATGCGGTTTCTGAAACCGCTGGATGAAGAGCTGCTTCACGGAATCCTGAAGAAATTTGATAAGATCGTCACGGTGGAAGATGGAACCATCGTAGGCGGAATGGGAAGCGCCATCCTGGAATTTTGCAGTGAACATACTTATCCTGCCAGGGTCATCCGGCTCGGGATCCCCGACCGCTTTATCGGACAAGGATCGATGGAAGAACTGCATCGTGAATGCGGCTACGACGTGGCAGGAATCATGAAGGCAATACAACGCCTGATACCGGATACGAGATAAGAGATACGAGATAAAAGATAAGAGATACGCGATCCACATCTACCAGTCACTAGTCACCAGTCACTAGTCACAAAACCCAAATAAATGACCAGAAAAGCAATTAGTACCGGCGCCTATGGCGCAATTGGTAAAGCCATCGCACAAGGCCTTGCGGAGCACGGACTGGCTGTGACCCTGGTTGGACGGAATGAAGCAAAGCTTCAGCAGGCGGTCGCAGAGATCGGGAAACGGCATCCGGGGGCAACCCTGGACTTTGCGGTGGTGGATCTCTCCCGGGAAGCCGAGATAAAAGCGTTCAGTGAAACGTGGGAAGGGCCTCTTCATGTGCTGGTCAACAATGCGGCGACAACTCCCCGGGCGCGCACAGAAACCCCTGAAGGGATCGAACTGCAATGGGCAACCAACGTGCTGGGGTATTACTGGATGATCCGCCATTTTTTGCCTCATCTGAAAGGACAGCCCGGCGCCCGCATTGTTAATGTAGCCAGTTACTGGGCCGGGGGACTGAACTTCAATGACCCTGAATTCAAATCACGGCGTTACAATAACGACGAAGCCTACCGGCAGTCAAAACAGGCCGACCGGATGCTGTCTGCTGCCTTTGCAAAAACGCTGAAAGCTGGCGGGATCACTGTAAATGCATGTCATCCGGGAGATGTAAATTCCAAACTGAGCAACGAGTTGGGTTTTGGAGGGAGCGAGTCGCCCCGCCAGGGAGCCGATACCCCCGTGTGGCTGGCTGTTTCGGCGGAAGTGGAAGGGTTGACAGGCCACTATTACGAACACCGTGAAAAGCGATCCTGTCCTTTCATGAAGGATTTGTCCGGAATCGACCGCTTGACCCGGTTGTGCGAAGGCTATACCATGCTGGGATAAAAAGTACAGATGTACTCACCGGCTTTGACGAACTTCTCCGGAGGGGTGGAAACCCTCCAGTTCCCTTGGATTTCTAATTCCTTGGAAGCCAGTTCAAAATGGCTCATGGCGATCCCCATGTCGATCCGCTGAAGGTCTACGGCTTTCACCGCCTCTGTTACTACGGTTTTTCTCGAGAGATAGAAATGAAACCGGTCGCCATCGCGGAAAATGCGCCAGGGTTGGGCGTTGTTGGCCGAAGGAGCCAGCCGCACCATTTCCAGGGGTTCGGCAAACCGGCCGGCTGATTCCGGGGAGAGAGACGCATCGGGACTGTAATCAAAGAAGAGCTGATCCCACCTTTTCCGTGTTTTTGCCCGGGCAAAAAACTTGATAACCCGTTCGCGTGCCCCTTTCTTTACGGCAGGATACCCGATGGGGGTGATGCAGGGGATCACTTCGCCGGGCAGCAGGGAACCAGTTTTGGCATATTCACTGCGCCGGAAAGTGCCTCCGATCCAGCAGGTACCCAACCCCATCCGGGCAAACTGCAATATTTTTTTCTCCATGACAAATCCAAAGTCCTCGAGGTTCATCTGGGACTCTTTTACTATGGCTCCGGCGATAAAATAGCGAGCTCCGCTGATCCATCCATAAGTGCCGAGTCTGACCGGATCTTCCCTGTACGATTCCGTATCAACCAGCCAGAACCTGGATCTGTTGCCGAACGGACCCACATTTTCGGAAGCCAGGATCTCATCCACCCGGGAAAACACTTCGCCGGGAAGCTCCCGGGCGGCATATTTTCTGATGGATGAACGCTCACGAATGACCTTCGTTATCGGTTGGGTTCCCAGCATACTCTCGATTTTAAGGTTGTCTATTTCGTGCCTCGGTGCCTTCATGCCCTCATTGAACTACCAATTTCCCAGAAGCTGAAACCTCGTCTGTAATGACCTGAAGAATGTAAATGCCTGCCGGAAGTCCGGCCAGATCGAAGGATACTTTTTTATCCGGAGAGATCTTCTCCAGGCTCCATTGTCTGACCTTCCGGCCCTGAAGATCGAAGAGGCTGACAGAGACCATTGACAGATCCTTCATGGCAGAAGGGAAAAGAACCGAGACCCGCCCGTTGGCCGGATTTGGATAGATCCTTACGGTTGGTTGTGCGGGAAGGGGATCCTCCGCCCCGGCGCAGACGTCTACATGAATATATTGTTTCTTGTGCATCGTCTGGCTGAAATTGCCATCTGAAACCGTGAGGATCACATCGTACACACCGGCATCCACATATTGAACGATGGGATTTTGCACCGTGGAGGAAGAAGGGCTTCCTCCGGGAAATTCCCATTGCCAGGAAATCACGTTGTCGAACGAGTCGTCGGTGAACTGAACCTGGCGCCAACGGCAGATATGCGTGGTATCCGCGTGAAAGAAAGGGAATGGGCCTGTATAGTTCAACTGGAAAAAATCCAGGTAGTTTTTCAATAAAACGGCTTTCCGGGAAGGCGATTCCCCGTCGGACAGTTTCCCGAATTCCAGGAAGGTTCCGATGGTTTTATAAATAGTTCCTTCGTGGGCAAACTGGACACATTTTGGGACTGTATCCGGGTTGCCGAAGAGACTAAACCCATCTTCCTTTGGTGTGATCTGAAAGATCGCATAGGGGGAAGGCCCGAGATGCACAAAGGCCATTCCCTCTGTCATCGTTCCCTCGACTCCGTCCACCTGATTGAAATAGTAGACATTTACACGGTCGGAACTGTAGCTGAAAAACTCCTCCAGAGGTTCGGTGTTTCCATAGTACCAGGAGGAATAACTCTCCATATATACGTTGCCGCCATTAGTAAGGTAACTGATTAGTCGCAGGGTCTGTTCGGTAGTCAACGAAGCGGATCCCGGATACGAGGTGCCGAGGATCAGAAAAACTACCGGATAAAAATTGAGCTGGGTTGGCATGGATGTAAAGAGGTCATACCCCACCTGAAGGCTGTCCAAAATAGTCGTAAGGGCTTCCGGTGTACTGGAAACGGTGGTGAGGGTGATGATGGCAACCGGATTAATGCCCACGGGAATAGGGATGGGATGGACGATGTTGGTGTTCGATCCGTTCGTAATATGCAGGGTAAGATGGGCAGTATCCCCGGGTGTGGCTGACCGGGATGCCCGGGTCAGGAAGGTGGCAACCATGGATTTTTTCAGTCCGAGTTCGGGCACTGACAGGGAAGGGGGGGAGAGAATTTCGAGAAAACTGCTCTGGCTGGTCAGGGAGAAAGAGAGGTTCTCCGCCGGAAGCGATCCCATATTTGATACTGGAATGACCAGTTCGGCAACTTCCCCTACATCCAGTAATCCGTTTACCCCATCCTGAATTTCCTCGTTCCCGATGATGACGTCCGGGGCTGCGACATTCAGATAGAACTGACACTCCCATGCTTTCCCGGAGGATAAAGCATTGATTTTGCAGGGTAGCATTGTCTGATCATGGAAGATTTGTATCAGCCTGAAAGAGAAGGCGTTGTCAATTTCTATTGCACTTCCGGGATTTAGCAGGGAGATGGTTTCGGTACTGTCGGAGATCTCAAGGCCATCGTACAGGCAAGAGAATTTGAGATCCAGATCCTGGAGGGGTATGGACCCGGTATTCTTCAGGATGAGCTTCAGGGCAGAGGCTTCATCAAACTGGAAATACCCGGAAGCGCTCACCACTTCCGTCCGGATAAGAAGTCCGTCCGACAGTTGAAATTGCTTCTCATCCCGAATTCCCCGCCGGTCGGTTACCCGTACTATCAGATTGGAAATCCGGGCGCTGTCGAATCCTGAAGCGGTTAATAATCCATCTCCGGTTATCGTGTATGAACCGACTGTGATACCGGGCAGGTAAGTGTATGAGTGGCCCGACTCTGCTTCCAGCGAGAAAACTGGTAGTACCGATGTGTTGAGTTTGTCCCCCCTGGAAACGCCTGCATAGGAGAGGAAGTAATATCCGGCCGTTTCGATGGGTCCGTAGCAGGTGGTATAGGATCCGTCGGGATAGAGGATCAGACTGAATTCCACGTTGGTCGCAACCTCTTCCCCGGCCAGAGACAACTTCCACCGGATCAGTAGGGAATCAGGCGTCGATTTTACCCAGATGCCGTCCCCGTCCTGGGAACGGATGATATAGGGATGAGAAAACGCGGGCGCAATGGAAGCCAGGTAATCCAGCATATCCAGTTCACTGGCCAGGTAAGGATAGGGCATGTGCTGGGGCGAAAAATGGATCAGCCCGTATTGATTCACGTAGATCGTGTCGTACTGATTTCCGAAAAACGGGAATGAAAACGGTAGTGCGACCGTTGCAAAAGGCAAACCCGAGCTGTGCATCGTCAGTTTCTGATCGGTAAATGGTTCGTAATGGGAACTGGACGCTGTCTTGTACCAGGGTTCCACGATGGACCAGCGGTAAGGGGGTGCGCCGCCCTGGACCTGCAACTGGGTGGTATAAGTTTCTCCGGGAATGACCGGTGGAAGCTCTTCCGAGGTAATCTCCGGTTTATCGACAAGAAGGGTTCCCGTTGCAGCAAGGAGGGTGATTCCGCTGTCCCGTATGTCGACCTCAGCCCCTTCGCAGGGGAATTCCTGGAAGGGGGTTCCGTAAGAGAGGAACGAAACCTGGTGCAAGACACCCTGACCGGTTTTTGCGGGATCGCGCTCTTCGATGATCAGAAAGAATTTTGCCGGCACACCTGGTTCCATGTAACTCAGCAGCGGGGTCACATCCAACCCGAATTCCAGGTTCATCTGGCTTTGCAGGGTATCAAATCCCTGCATGTAATAAGGACCTCCCTGGAAGGAGAAATAAGGAAAATCGAGGAGTTGATCCGGATAATCTGCAGACAGATCCTGGCTCACTCCTGCCAGGAAATTCAGCTGGTTGCGAACCGAATGGGCAAGGGATACTTTCAGCGTGAGCAAAGGGGTATAATCGGGATCAGTCTCTACCACGTAGACACAATTGTTCCATACGCCACCATGTTCAAAATCACAGGCCATCGCATGGTACAGCACATAGAAATACCCGGTGTCGGCCCACCACGTTCCGTATGAATTGGCCAGCAGGAATCCGCCGATCTCCCAGTCTTTTGCATCCACGGTGCTATCGTTGTTGATGTCGAGATGATTGGTATACTGTCCGTCGCTATTGATGTCGTAACGGATCGAATCATTGTATCCGACAATGGTCATGCCGTGCGTTGGATTGGAATACCAGGCTATCTGCACCGACTTTCCTGCTTCGGGAGTCCCTTGCGGTAACAAAGACAGGTTGTATGGACTTGAGGCGGTAAAGCAAGCGATTCCGCCGGTGGGAGATCCATCCAGGTGATCGAACAAATACTGCTTGACGGTTTGAATTCCTTCTGCGCTGTTGATGGGAATAGAGTATACCTGCCGGATACGGTTTTTCATCGCCCGGTAGTACTTCTCATACCCGTTGATCCACCCCCGCATCAACTGGGCTGTATCGTGACCGAAATCGGCGTTGCTCATCTGCCCCTGCTCCATGATGGCATGGAAACTATGAAGAAAGTTCACCCCTATGTACTGCTCCCCTCGGTTGAAAAAATGCCAGGTGTAATGAGGCGGGTACTTGTGCAGAAGCGTTTTTCCGTCGGCATCCCGCAGCCGGTTGATCTCATAGGCAAACGTATACGCGATACCACTATATTGCTGGCAGGAGAAGTACCCGTCCTGGCTCAGGATTCCAGGGAACCATTTGGATTCCGAATTATCCAATGCAGAGGGAAGGGTGTATTCGGGATAAAACCGGGAACAGGAAAGGACAGGGATTTTTGAAGCAACCAGCGAATCAAAGGCGCGTTGCGCAGGATCGGGGGAATAAAAAGGCAGGTTGTCGAAAAAATGCTGTGCGGTCGCCGGGAAGGAACAGAATACCAGAAGGATCGCGACCGTCCAGGAAAGACCGTATGTTCGCCATGGTTGAGTCATGATATAAAGACAAGTGAAGCCGGTGAAAAGTTGTCTGAAATTGTTAACTAATTAGTAGGAATACTTAAAGATGCGAATTTACGTTTTTTTATTTTTGTTGCGTAGACTGATATTTAGTCAAATCCATGGTTCGTCGATTTCTTCTGATCTTTCTTCTCAGCTCCCTTTCCCTGGTCCTGAATTTTTGCCATCCGGATCAGCCGAAGGAAGCTTCGCAGAACCTGAATACTTCGAAACGGAAACTGACGGAAGATCAGGTTGTCCTGAAGCCCTTGCTCCAGGCGCTCGAACAACTCCGATCCCAGCGAGGAATCGATTCCTCCACAATAGGGTACCTGATCATCGACGACACCGAAGAGCAACCCTATGTTGTCGCCGAATACCATCCGAACCAGTTACTGATCCCGGCCTCGGTTCAGAAACTGCTGGTCACCGGGGCTGCCCTGGAGATTCTGGGCTTAAAAGCGAGGCACGATGTTTCCGTTACCAATCTTCTCAGTCATAACGGACTGGCCAACAAACTCGTCAGGCAAATCGGCCAGTCGGTCTTTCACGACAAGAGCACCCTCAGCGGTTGCCGGGCCGTAATCGAATTCTGGCGGGAAAAGGGGGTAGACATGACCGGGGTCACCCTGTTCGACGGAAGCGGCCGGCGGTACGACAATTCACTTACGGCCCGGCAACTGGTGGATGTCCTCTATTACCAGACCATGGCGCCTTCCTTCGGAACCTTTTACAGTTCACTCCCCCTTGCAGGCATTTCCGGAACCATGAAACAGATGCTGAATGGAACTATCGCCGAAGGGAAGATCCGCGCAAAAACCGGTACCCTCGCCGCCGTGAAAAGCCTGGCCGGGTATGTCTCCACCCTCTCGGGCCGGAAGCTGATCTTTGCCATCATCGTCAACAATTATACGTGCCGGAATTCCGTCATGAAAAAGCAACTCGAAGGAGTGCTCGTAAAGATGACGGAGTTGTAGCGGGAATTTACCCCAATATCGGCTGGGGTGGTGTGAGAGGTTTTATGAGATGGTCCCAATGACCCAGACAAAGTAGAAGCTAACTTAACCCAACTTGCGCCCCAGCAACCCATGGGTGAAAAAACGTATTTTCCCTGCGTCAGAACTTCAGGATGTTCGGGGATCTGGCCGGTATACCGCCCGTCCGCCTGTCAAACAAACGTTTGGATCTCATACAACCTCCGGTACACTCCGTTCCGGATCAGCAGGTCGGAATGCGAACCCTGTTCCACCAGGTATCCGTTCTGGAGCACCACAATCTCATCGGCATGCTGGATGGTAGAGAGGCGGTGAGCGATCACGACAGAGGTACGGTTTTTCATGAGGTTCTCCAGCGCTTGCTGGACCAGACGTTCCGATTCGGTATCGAGCGCCGAAGTAGCTTCGTCGAGGATCAGGATGGGAGGGTTCTTGAGCACGGCCCGGGCAATGCTTAGCCGCTGACGCTGTCCGCCGGAGAGTTTGGTGCCCCGGTCGCCGATGTTGGTTTGATACCCTTCCGGCATTCTCTCGATAAACTCGTGTGCATTGGCTACTTTCGCTGCGGAAATGACGTCTTCCTCGCTGACGTTCTCCATTCCGAACGCGATGTTGTTAAATACGGTATCGTTGAACAGGATGGTCTCCTGCGAAACAATGCCCATCATTCTTCTAAGATCGTCGATTACTATGTCGCGGATGGGAAGGCCGTCAATCCGGATCTCACCTTCCGGGATGTCATAGAACCGGGGCAGCAGATCCACCAGGGTGGATTTTCCGGCGCCCGAAGGGCCTACCACCGCGATGGTTTTCCCCTTCTCAATCACCAGGTTGATGTTTCTCAGGACCGGTTCCATACGGTACCGGAAACTGACGTTGCAGTACTCAATCCGGGAGGTAAACTCTTTTTTGGATACGGCATCGGATTTCTCCAGGATCACTTCCGGTTCGTCCAGCACCTGCTTGATCCGGTCCATGGAAGCGGCTCCCTTCTGGATGTTATAATACGATTGCGTGATTGATTTGGAAGGTGGGATCACCTGAGAGAAGATGACGATATAGGCAATGAATGTGGCGGCATCCAGCGTATTTCCCGGGGTGAGAACCAGCCGGCCGCCATACCAGAGCACCACGGTCACCACCACCGCCGCCAGAAATTCACTTAATGGGGAAGCCAGATCGCGTTTGCGGTAGAGCCGAATCATCACCCGGCAATACTCCTGGTCGAATTTTTTAAACCGGTTATCGGCAAAAGGAATGGCGCTGAAGGCTTTGATGATACGCAGCCCCGAAATCGTCTCTTCGATGATGGATAACAGGTATCCCATCTTCTGCTGGCCTTTCGCCGAGGTGCGTTTCAGACCCCGTCCGATCCGTCCGATCAGGAACCCGCTTAACGGCAGAAGAACCAGTACGAATGTGGTCAGTTGCGGACTAATAAAAAACAGCGCTCCCAGGAAAGAGAGGATCTGGATAGGGTCCCTGAAAATGGCTTCCAGGGAGGTGAGTACCGACCATTCAACCTCCTGGACATCCGAGGTCATGCGGGCGATGATATCGCCTTTGCGCTGTTCGGAGAAGTAGCCGAGAGGCAGGATCAGGATCTTCGAATAGAGGTTGTTGCGAAGGTCTTTCACCACCCCGTTCCGTACAACAGCCAGGAAAAACATGGCAAGGTACCGGAAAAGGTTTTTCAGAAGAAAAAGAACGATAATGGTGATTCCCAGATAGACCAGTACCTCTTCTTCGCCGTATTGCCGGATGAATTGGCCGAAAATGTAGTTGAAATTTGTACGGAGGGATTCAAAGTTCAGGGTTGTCCAGTCAAAGGGCACCGACTCGGTGGGTATCTCGGTTTGCTTGAACAGCATCTGAAGGATCGGGACAATCAGTCCGAACGAGACCAGGGAAAAGAAAATGGAAAGGATGTTGAAAAGGGCATTCAATGCAGCGAACACCCAGTACGGCCTCATGCGGCGGAAGATCCGGACCAACGTTTTCATACCGGCAAAGTTAGAATAAATGCCGGATTTATCGTAACAGTTCGTAACTTTGCTGCATGGAAAGCACCCGTCAGCAGAAAATTGCCCGGCTCATCCAAAAAGATCTCGGGATGATCTTCCAGCAGCTTGGAAGGGATATTTTCCCGGGAACGATGATCACGGTGACCAAGGTACACGTTACCAAGGATCTTTCCGTCGCAAGAGTTTACCTGAGCCTCTATGCACCCACCAGCAAAACGGGACTGCTGGAGAAAATCAGGCAACACATCCGGGAGATCAGGCATCTGTTGGCATTGCGCACCAAACACCAGCTCAGGATCACTCCCGAGCTGCAACTTTTCGAAGACGATTCCCTCGATTACATCGAAAACATCGATCATCTTTTACACGACGGGCCGTGAAAGGACGCGGCATGCCGCGTCCCTGCCGGAAAAAACACCCACATGCAATACGACCCCATCAAACGATCCCTCGGCGCTCTCTTCAACACAACTCCCTGGCTACGGATCCTGTTTTACAACCTGTTGGACATCCTCCTTCTCCGAACCTGGCACGTCAAAAAAGCCCTCCACCGCTGGCACAGAGAAACTCCCCTCTCCTCGAGGAGAGGGGCAGGGGGTGAGGTGCAAAGCCACTCCGGGGTTAGGGGTGGGGTGCTGGATGCCGGATCGGGATTCGGACAATATACCTACTTTCTGTCCCGGCTAATACCCACAGGAAAGGTGGAAGCCGTGGATGTTAAAGAGGAGCAGGTGGTGGACTGCAACCGGTTTTTCGTCCGAATCGGAAGAGTAAACGTACATTTTACGGTTGCAGACCTGACTTCTTACTGTAAGCCGATTACATACGATCTGATTCTTTCGGTGGATGTCATGGAACATATTCTGGAAGATGAATTGGTATTCAGGAACTTTCACAGCTCCCTGAAGCCGGGAGGAATGTTGCTGATCTCCACTCCATCCGACCAGGGGGGCTCCGGTGTTCATACTCACGATGAAGAGCATTCATTCATTGACGAGCATGTCAGGGACGGATACAACATCACCGAAATCCAGGAGAAGCTGAACAACGCCGGGTTCCACAAAACCGAAGCGCACTATACTTACGGAAAGCCGGGACAGGCAGGGTGGAAACTCTCCATGAAGTATCCGATTCAATGGCTGAACATTTCTAAACTTTTTTTCCTGATTCTTCCGTTCTGGTACCTGCTGACTTTTCCCGTCGCACTGGTATGTAATACATTGGATCTATGGCTTAAGCACAAAACAGGAACCGGATTGATCGTGAAGGCCTGGAAGTAATTATATGGTGATATGGTGAAATGGTGAAATTATATGGCAATTCATGGCAATTCATGGCAATTTATGGCAATTCATGGCAATTCATGGCAATACATGGCAATTTATGGCAATTCATGGCAATTCATAATTCGTTTTCATAATTGAACGTTGCATTTTACATAGCCCGCAGGTATTTCAAATCAAAGAAATCCCACAACATCATCAACATCATTTCGGGGATTTCGGTGGCCGGCGTGACGATTGGAACGATGGCCCTGATCATCGTGCTGTCGGTCTTCAACGGGTTCGAAAAACTGGTGGTTTCTTTGTTCAATTCGTTCAATCCCGATATCCAGATCACGCTGAAAGAGGGTAAAACATTTCGCAGCACCGATATTCCGCAGCCACTGCTGAAAGAAATCCCGGGGGTGCTTTACCTGACCGAGGTGCTGGAGGAGAATGCCCTGATGAAGTATAAGGACAAGCAAACGATCGTAACACTAAAAGGCGTGGGAACTGAATTCCAGGGCATGACCGGGATTGATACCATGATAGCCGAAGGCCGGTTTCTCCTCCAGAGCGGAGATCAGGATTATACGATCCTGGGATATGGAGTGGCTTACTTCCTCAATGCCAACCTGAACGATTTTCTGAACCCCATCCTGGTCTTTGTTCCTTCCCGCACCAAACAGATAGGCGGGGCGCTGGATCAGGGGTTCAACCAGGAGGCAATTTTTCCGGCCGGCTATTTTTCGATTCAGCAGGATTTCGATGTCAAATATGCCCTGACGCCTATCCGGTTTGTCAGAAAACTTCTCGACAGCCGCGACGAATGTACCGCCATCGAACTCAAGCTGCTGAAAGGGGCAAACCAGCAACAAATCCAACAACAGATTGAAGCCGTAGCAGGGGAGCGGTTCGTGGTCAAGAACCGTTTTCAACAACAGGAACTTCTCTACAACATCATGAAATCGGAAAAATGGGCCATTTTCCTCATTCTCTCCTTTATCTTGCTGCTGGCCACATTCAATATCATCGGATCCCTCTCCATGCTGATCCTCGATAAGAAAAAAGATATCGCCGTATTGCAAAGTCTGGGAGCAAGCCGGCAACTGATCAAGCGCATTTTCATGACCGAAGGGCTACTGATCTCGTTTACCGGAGCCCTGTCGGGAATGATCCTGGGCGCTGTCGTTTGCTGGGGGCAACAGACCTACGGACTGATCCGGATGGGGGCGCCCGACAGTACATTTGTTGTCAACAGTTACCCTGTGCAAATGCAACCACTTGATTTCGCACTTGTCTTTGTAACAGTACTGTCGATCGGCTACCTGGCAGCATGGTATCCTGTGCATAACATCCGGAAAATAAACACAATTGACCAAAATGTTTTATAACTTTGTTTTTTATTCCAAAATTCTGAAATGATGAAAAATGTACTCTTACGACTTATTTTAGTTGTAGTCCTTATCCCAGTTGCAATCCCGTTGATCTCGGGAGAAATCGAAATCAATCAAGGCAACACCGTACTCCGGTTCACCCTGAATACCTATCAGCAGCTTTCCTTTGAAAACAGCGTTGCCTCGATCCTGTTCCGGGATGTGCAGACAAAACTCGGAGAATTTTCGGAACTGTCCATTGTGGGTTACGGATACAGCAGCGAAGTGGGGGATCCCAAACTACCGGTTACCCGGCGGTTAATTGAACTCCCATGGAATGCGACTGCAGAAATTGAGATCACGAAGCAGGAGTTCAGGGAGTTTGATCT
>JAZDGR010000165.1:0-6746 GCA_043806735.1 bacterium
GCGACGGCGCCTTTACCTTTGCGTTTCTTCCGGCCGAGGCCAGCATTTATGCGATCCGTTTCCTGCCCGGGCAGCAGGTGGTTTTCATCGCTGCTCCAGGGGATACCATCCGGGTGAGTGGTGACCTGTCTGATTTTCCCGCTTCCTTCCTGGTGGAAGGCAATATCGAAACCGACTTGCTGCAATCTTTTTACAGCTATTCTGAAAGCAACTTACGGAAGGTTGATTCGTTACAGCGACTCATTGACCTGAACCAGGGAAGCGCCGATTTTTATGCATTGACCGTTCGTGTCGACTCCCTGCTCAACCTGATCTGGGAAGCGCAGAGGCAATATGAAAAAGCTTTTCTCCGGGAGCACGCCGGAACCTTAGCTTCGTTGCTCGTGGTCAATTACCATTTCGGGATGAAACCACTCCTCTCTCCGGAGGCCGACCGGAGTGATTACCGGCGGGTCGACAGCGGGTTGAGGGCGGCTTATCCAAATAACAGGCATACCCTCCTCTTTCATCGCTGGCTGCAGGAGGTACGTTAAAATGTTGTAAGTTTGGACCAACTTTTTTCTATGGGCAATAAAATCTATTTCGCATCGGATTTTCACTTCGGGATCCCTGATCCACTCCTCAGCCGCGAGCGGGAAGCGCGCTTTGTAAAATGGCTGGATCATATCGGGAAGGATGCCTCAGAGATCGTTCTCCTGGGCGACCTTTTTGATTTCTGGTTCGAATACCGGGCGGCAGTACCGAAAGGCTATACCCGGTTATTAGGCAAGCTGGCAGAGATCACCGATGCTGGCATTCCGGTTCATCTTTTTCGCGGGAATCACGACATGTGGGCCTTCAACTATCTCACGGAAGAGCTGAACATTCAGCTTCACGGCTCGCCCGAGTTCAGGCAGATTGGTTCCAAGCGGTTTTACCTGGCACATGGGGATGGTCTTGGCCCAGGGGATCATGGGTATAAGTTCCTGAAGAGGGTCTTTGCCAACAAGGTCAACCAGTTTCTTTTCAGCTGGATCCATCCCGATTTCGGTATTCCCCTGGCGTTATTCTGGTCGCGAAAAAGCCGGTATGCAGCTATGGCCCGTGAAAAAAAGGATCTGGACCGTACCCTTCATTTGATTGAAAGGCGGATCACCACCTATTCCATGGCAATCCTGCGGGAGCATCCCGGACTTGATTTCCTGATTTATGGCCATTACCATTACCCGATGGACAAGCTGTTGGACTCCAGGACACGACAGATCGTTCTGGGCGATTGGCTGACCCATTTTACTTATGCAGTATTTGACGGGGAGGATGTCAGGTTGCTGACGTTCGAATAAAAAAGGCGACCCGATGGGTCGCCTTTTTTGTTGGGGCGACCGGACCGGTCGCCCTTCTTGCTAGGCCGGGTGGATCGCTTCAACCGGGCAGACATCGGCGCAAGCGCCACAATCGGTGCAAACCCCAGGATCAATTTTATAGATATCACCTTCGGTTATCGCTTCAACCGGACATTCATCGATGCAGGTTCCGCAAGCGGTGCAATCGTCATTGACAATATAAGCCATAGAGTAGTGGATTTTATAGTCCCGCAAAGCGGGAACTTGGTTAATAACTTGGATTCCGGGCGCAAATATACGACTTTTTGAAGTCCGCTAAAGTTTTGCCATTTTCCTTTAAATATCCTGCGAAAGCTGTACATTTGCACGTTAATTTTTATCTGATCATGACAAAGAAAAATCGTCCCGTTGTTGAGCGGGAATCTGTTGTTGTAAAATTTGTTGGCGACTCGGGTGACGGGATGCAATTTACAGGAGGTCTTTTCTCCGATTCAGCTGCTATCGCTGGGAATGACCTGGCCACTTTCCCCGATTTTCCGGCCGAGATCCGGGCTCCGCAGAATACCATTGCGGGGGTTTCAGGCTTCCAGGTACATATGGGAAGCGCTAAAATTTTTACTACCGGCGACTTCTGCGACGTCATTGTGACCATGAATCCGGCTTCTCTCAGAGCCAATATGAAATGGGCGAAGGTGGGTGCAACGTTGCTGGTGGATACCGATTCTTTCGATGAAAAATCGATCGCAAAAGCCGGTTACACTTCAAATCCCCTGGAAGATGACTCCCTGAAACGGTACAATCTGGTGCAGGCGCCCATTACCACTCTGACTAAAGAAAGCCTGAAAGATCTCGGCATTGACAACAAGACCGCAGAGCGTAGCAAAAACATGTTTGCCCTGGGGATGCTTTACTACATTTTCAACCGGCCTCTCGAGCCCTCGTTCCAATATTTTGCCCAAAAATTTAAAAAAGATCCGCGCATGGTCGGGATCAATAAAGTGGTTTTGACTGCAGGATTTAATTATGCCGATACCCTTGAGGCTATTGAATCGGTAATCCAGGTGAAACCCGCTAAAATGCCTCCAGGCCGCTACCGGAACATTACCGGAAACGTGGCAACAGCATGGGGCCTTCTGGCCGCTGCAGAGAAATCGGGAAGAGCCCTGTTCCTGGGTTCTTACCCCATCACTCCGGCTACGGAGATCCTTATGGAGTTAGCCAAACACAAATCCTTGGGAGCGAAAGTATTCCAGGCCGAAGATGAGATCGCTGGGATCTGTTCGGCCATTGGCGCCAGTTACGCCGGACTGATGGCTTGTACTTCCACTTCCGGGCCGGGGCTATCCCTGAAGAGTGAAGCGATCGGTTTGGCTGTGATGACGGAACTTCCCCTGGTGATCGTCAATGTACAACGGGGAGGCCCATCTACCGGACTCCCTACCAAATCGGAGCAGTCTGACCTCCTTCAAGCCCTGTTTGGCCGGAACGGAGAGTGCCCCGTGATTGTCATCGCTGCATCCAGCTCGGATAATTGCTTCCAGTATGCTTACATGGCGGCCAAGTTATCGATGGAACACATGACTCCCTGTATTTTACTGACCGACGGTTACCTGGCTTTCGGGTCGGCCCTGTTTAAAATCCCGAAAATGGCAGAGATGCCTTCGATCAATCCTCCGGTTGCCAAAGCCAACGACCCGGATTATAAACCCTATGCCCGGGATCCTAAGACCCTGGTCCGCAAATGGGCCATCCCGGGAACTGAAGGACTTCGCCACCGTATCGGCGGATTGGAAAAGGAAGATATCACAGGGGTGGTTTCCTCCGATCCCATGAATCACCAGCTGATGATTACCCTGAGAGCCGAGAAGGTGGCGAAGGTCGCAGATTTTATTCCGCTTCAGGAGGTGGACGGCCCGAAGAAAGGGGATTTACTTGTGGTCAGCTGGGGAGGCACTTACGGTGCTGTTTACTCGGCCGTTCAACAGATGCATGCGGAAGGGAAACACATCAGTCATGCCCATTTCCATTACATTGACCCGCTTCCGAAGAACACGGAAAAGATCCTGAAAAGTTATAAAAAGATCCTCGTATGTGAGCTGAATGCCGGACAATTTGTCAATTATCTCCGGATGAACTTTCCGTTGCCTAACATTTACCAGTTCAATAAAATTCAGGCACTGCCTTTTATGATCAATGAGTTAACCGAGAAATTCAACCAACTATTAGAAGGATAAGTACCATGGAATATATCAATGCAACCGTCGAACGTACCACCGTTCAGTTATCCAAAGCCGACTTTGAAAGCGACCAGATGGTGAAATGGTGTCCCGGATGCGGCGCTCACGCCATCCTGAGTGCTGTGGAACGTGTGTTCCCTAAACTGGGCTATAAAAAGGAGAATTTCTGTCTGGTTTCCGGCATCGGGTGTTCTTCCCGTTTCCCGTACTATGTGAATACATACGGGATCCATGGCATTCACGGGCGTGCAATGGCCATTGCGACCGGCGTAAAGGTTGCTAACCCTCACCTGAGTGTATGGGTAGCTACAGGTGATGGCGATTCTCTTGCCATCGGAGGAAATCACTTTATCCATACCATCCGCCGGAATGTCGACATCAACGTAATCCTATTCAACAACGAGATCTATGGATTGACCAAAGGGCAGTATTCCCCCACCACCCCGATGAACAAAGTGACCAAAACAAGTCCGCAAGGAACCATCGAACATCCGTTCAATATCGGGGAACTGGTCATGGGAGCCCAGGGAACTTTTTTTGCCAGGGTCCCCGATAACGACTTGACCATGATGACCGAAGCCATGTTCGAATCGGCCAAGCATGACGGCACTTCCATCATTGAGATCCTCCAGAACTGCATCATTTACGCCGACAAAGCCCATTATAATATCACCAACAAAGAAGCGCGGGATGAAAATATGTGCGTGGTACGCAACGGCCAGCCTATGCTGTTTGGGAAGAACAAGGAGAAGGGACTTCATCTGGTGGGAACTGAACTGGAAGTCGTTGAGGTAGGGAAGAACGGGATTACCCTCGATGACATTCTGATTCACGACCGGTACAATCCCGATCCCTGGATCCACATGATGCTCGCCAAACTTAGCCCTCCTCATTACCCGAAGATCTTCGGGATCATCCGTTCAGCCATGTTCCCCACTTACGATGACCTTGTTGTGGAAAAGATCCAGCAAGGGCAGCAGGAATCGAAAATCAAAAAGATGGATCACCTGTTGAATAGCGGGGAGACGTGGGAGATAAAGTGAAGTACGAAGCCAGAAGTTAAAAGGTAGAACGCAAGTTAGAAGGTAGAAGGAGGAAGCAGGGAGGAAAACTGTAGACTGCCAACTGCCAACTGCCAACTGGGAACTGGGTACAGCTTAAGCAGTATCCGGTTTTTGTTTATGTATCTTTGTAGGGATGCTGAAGAGATTCAAATCTTTTATTGAAGAACAACGGTTGTGCGACTCTGCTGATCGGGTACTTCTGGCGGTTTCTGGGGGAATGGATTCCGTGGTGATGGCGGAGTTGTTCCATCAGGCCGGCTATCAATTCGGCATGGCTCATTGCAACTTCCGGTTGCGTGGATCCGAATCGGATGAGGATGAAGCATCTGTAAGAAACCTGGCTTCGGGGTATAAGGTCCCGTTTTTCACGAAGAGCTTTCCTACTTTGGATTACGCAGCACTCCATGGGATCTCCGTCCAAATGGCGGCAAGGGAGCTACGCTATTCCTGGTTCGAAGAGATCCGGGGAGACGAAGGGTTCTCCCGGATTGCTACCGCTCATCACCTCGACGACCAGATCGAAACGGTGTTCATCAATTTGCTCCGGGGGACCGGCATCTCGGGATTGCATGGAATTCTGCCCAGGCAGGGAGATCTTATACGGCCGCTTCTCTTTGCCTGGCGGAGTGAGATCGAATCTTTTGGCAAACAGCATCGCCTGCCCTTCCGGGAAGACAGTTCTAACAGGTCTGTAAAATATACCCGGAACAAAATCCGGCACCAGTTGATCCCCCTTCTCCACTCTATCCAACCCGATTTCGCCGGCAACATAACAGCTACTGTTTCCCACATCCGGGAGACCGAATCCATCCTGAAACCGTACCTTGAAAAGACCCGCAAACGGTTGGTCAGGAAGCAACGTGACCGTTGGGTAATCCATATCCCGGACCTGATCAGGCTGGAACCACTTGCGGCCTGGCTTTACGAACTGTTGCTTCCGTTTGAGTTCAACGAGGCCGCTACCCGTGACCTTGTAAGAAGCCTGGATAAAGAAAGCGGAAAGATCTTTCTCTCTCCAGGTTATCGGATCGTTAAGGACCGCGATACCCTGATCGTAACGCGCCTCGGGGAAGAAGGTCCTGCGTGTATTCAAAGTGAGTTCTTGATTGAAGAAGGCCAGACTACGGTTCAGATTCCGGTGCGGCTGCACCTGAAAACGGTCCGAAAAAGAGCCGGTTACCTGATCAGCTCCTCCAGGAATATTGCCACGCTGGATAAAGACAAACTGGTATTTCCGCTGATCCTGCGAAAATGGAAGCCTGGAGATTATTTTTATCCATACGGACTGAACAAACGAAAAAAACTGAGTGACTTTTTCATCGATGAAAAGGTTTCCATTCCTGAAAAGGAACGTACCTGGGTACTTTGTTCGGGTGCGAAGATCGCATGGGTCATCGGGCACCGGACCGACCACCGGTTCAGGGTTACGTCAAGAACCAACTGGCTTCTGGAAGTCGATTTCCTTCCCTGATAAGATAAAAATTGTACTTTTGCGTAGGTAAAAAATCAATGCAGAAACCTATGAGAAAACTAGCTTTTGCAGGATTAATCTGTCTCCTGCTTCCTTTGATTTCCTCCACACAGGTACTTGAGCCCGTGAAATGGTCGTTTCAGATGGAGCAAACCGGCCCCGACGAAGCTACCCTGTTGTTGATTGCCAGGATCGACAAGGGCTGGCACCTTTATTCCCAACATATCCCCGACGGAGGGCCGCGTCCGACGATCTTTACATTCCATCAGAACGATAGTTATTCTCTCATCGGGGGCGTGACCGAACCCAAAGGGGTGGAAGAGTATGACCCCAATTTCGAAATAAACCTGAAATTTTTCAGCGGGACTGTTTTCTTTAAGCAGAAGATCAAACTCCTGGCCACCAATCCTTTCACCATTACAGGCACGTTGGAGTTCATGTGCTGCGATGACAAACGGTGCCTGCCACCTACGGTTGTCGATTTTACGTTTAAGCTTCCAGCCGCACAGAAACCCGTTACCGGAACCAAATCCGAAGCAGCAGCACCTGTTAAAGAGGTTGCACAAGACACTGCGACGCAAGCCAGGGTGGATACAATAAAAGTGGTTCCCGTTCCCGAAGCTAAAAACGAATCGTTGTGGGTCTTTTTCGT
>JAZDGR010000166.1:0-3694 GCA_043806735.1 bacterium
CCTCAGTCCGTTTACTCTCTTTCCATTACCACTCCTTCAAAATGATGCTCCGTTCGCTCAAGGGCCATGTTACTGCCTGATAAACTGCCAACTGCCCACTGCCAACTGCCAACTGCCCACTGCAAACTGCCAACTGCCCACTGCCAACTGCCAACTGCCAACTACTTCTCCACCACCCCCGCAAGAATATACCGCCATCCGGCCGGTACGAGTTTCTCAACCACCCGGTCGGCTTTCCCCAGGAGCTGCCGTTGCGATTCGTTCCGGCCGAAAGCGCCCAGAAATCCATAGGTGGCATACGTGAACTTGGCAAAGGATGAACAGAGGGTTTCAACCTCCTGAAGCTGCAGGTAATTCCAGTCGTCGCCCCACCGGATGAACTGTTTCCGGAAGAACCGGTGGACAGGGGAGGCCGTAAGATTCTCTGCAAATAACAACCGCCCACCCGGTTTCAATGCCTTGTGAATTTCTAAAAAGGTCTTTTGTTTCAATCTCTTCTGTTTCCCCCTGCTGATGCCGCCCAACACGGATTTGAATACGATGATATCGAACTTGCCGGAGTAAGGAATATTCGTCGCGTCGATGGATTGATAGGAGATGCGCAACCCTTCCGGGTACTTCGCATGCAAGGGTTTCGCCCGTGGTTCCGGATCCTCGATATCGGAACAGAGCACGTCGTTGCCGAGTGATGCCAGCCACAGGGATATCCCTCCCTTCCACGCCCCCAGTTCAAGGCAGTGATACCCTTTGTTCCGGAGATCGACCTGCTGCTCCCAGAACGCCAGCACCCGGGACCAGTTTACAACATCCCAATCAAGAAAAACTTGTTGCTTCTCACGATCCATAGTTTTTATTTACTCATCCGTCATCCGTCATCCGTCCTCGCACAAAGGTACTTATCCCCGATCTTCCTGAAAAATATTTTTCATTTATATGCTTATAATATATTTTTCTTAGGTATATTTGAAAAAAATCCTGCCATGAAACCCTTTATGATCTTCCTCTCCTGCTGGCTTGGTGTCGCTTATACACATGCACAAAGCGTTGGCTGGTCTAACCCGGAAGCCATTACCGACTCCCTTCACAACCACCGGAACATTTGTTTTCCCCTTGGGTGGGATATGTCTTACGATTCTTTATTTGTGGTATGGGAAATCGCTGACGACACACTTTCCACCGCGATCTGGTGCAAAAATCTCAAAAGCACCGGGGCTCCCTTTCCTTTGCTCGAGACTGCGGGTATCCACTACCGGAATCCAAAGCTCTACCAGATTCCAAACGGAGACACTCTGTTTTATCTTTATTATGAAACCGATCAGGCCGGAAACTGGGATATTATGTATATCGGGTACCTGGGAAACGGGCTCATCTCCCCACCGGTCCCTGTCTGCACCACCCCATATGAGGAACGATCCTTTTCCTATGTTGCCTATTATGGTGCAGTGTGGCAAAAGAATACGGATATCAATTACAGACGATATGCGATCCCGGGTGGCTTTATCGCCGGGAGCCAGATACAGATGCTGGACCAGGGGAACTGCCGTAATCCGGTTTACAGCGGGGAGGTTGTGGCCTGGGAAAAACCGGTAGGGGATGATGTCCAGGTCTGGGCCAGTATGAAAGAGTCCAATTATCAATATTCACTCCCTATGAAAGTGATGGACACCGGATTGAATCAGAATCTGACCCTGGGTTCGGGATTTCAGGGAGAGGAACTTTTGTGGCAAATACCAGTAGATGGTTTCTGGCGTCTTAAGGGATACCTGCCAACCTTACCTGTGCCATTGGAAGTTATTGACTTTCCCGGAGCCAACAACATTCAACCGGTTTACTCACATATGGTTGTCGGAGTCCAGTCCGATTACCCGTTCGTCCCCGGTATGCTCGCTTTTGCATCCGACAGCTCAGGGAATTATGAGATATACGCATATGAGTGTTACTGGGGCTCCAATTACCTCAACCTTTCCGGGTACAGCCAGGATGACATTCATCCCGGGCTCTTCGTGGTATGGAATTACGAACCCGATCACGGAAATCTGATCCTTACCTGGGAATCTAACCGCAACGGCCACTGGCAGATCTGGATGCGGAACATGGATATTTATCTTGGAAGTCAGGAGATGAACGCGGGAAGGGTAGGGGCAGAGGTCATCGCAGTGCCTAATCCGTTCGATTTCAGTACCATGTTGGAATTTAGAACGGATAAACAAGGCCCGTATCAGGCAGAAATTTTTTCGCAACAGGGAACGTTGGCCTGGTCCTCCTCCGGCGAAATTCCCCATCCTGGGATTCAACGGATTGCATGGGATGGCCGTACTAACGCTGGAGCCAGCCTCCCGGCAGGAATGTATCTGATCCGCATTCGCTCGGATCACCAGGTTTTTCAGGGCAGGGTTATTCATCAGTAAATTCCCCTCTTTTCCCTACCTTTGCTGTGAATTTTTTAACTAGTTGAACTATGAGTAATTTCATCGGGATCAGGTACGAAGATAAATATGCGATGGAACGGAGGGCGCCGCTAACACCCAGACATGTTTCCAAACTCGTGCACCAGAAGAAACTGGATATCATTATTCAGCATTCGGATAAGCGTATTTTTTCGGACGAGGAGTACATGAAAGCTGGAGCAAAGGTCTCCAGAGATCTGAAAAAGTGTTCGGTGATCTTTGGCGTCAAGGAGATCCCACTGGAGGCTTTCGAACCGGGAAAGACTTACGTATTTTTCGCTCATGTGATCAAAGGCCAACCTCACAACATGCCCATGCTCAGGCGGATGATGGAACTGAAATGCAACCTGATAGAGTACGAACGGGTGATTGACGAACAGGGGAAACGGTTAATCTTTTTCGGTCATTATGCTGGTCTGGCCGGCATGATCAACACGCTTTGGGCACTCGGTCTCCGGCTGAAGGATTTTGGCTTTTCATCCAAACTGGCCAGGATCAAGCAGGCCCGGCATTACGAATCGTTGAAAGACGCCCGGGATGACATATCCGCAGTGGGCCAGCTTGTCGCCGAATATGGCATTCCGCATGAACTACGACCGTTCGTGGTGGCATTCACAGGATACGGAAATGTCTCGCACGGCGCCCAGGAAATACTCGGATTGCTGCCGGTCAAAGAGATCTCTCCTGATAAACTGCTCACACTGCATCACCGCAAGCAGTTACCCGATAATTTAATTTACAAAGTGGTGTTCAGGGAAGAGGACCTGGTCGAACGCATCGACGGAGCTTCGTTTGACCTCCAGGACTATTATGTAAATCCTCAATTCTACAGAAGCAGGTTTGAGCTGTTTATTCCCCTGATCTCCGTATTGATCAATTGCATCTATTGGGATTCCCGCTATCCGCGACTGGTCACGAAGGAGTACCTGAAAAAGCTCTTTGCCAAAGGGAAACCGAAACTGATTATAATCGGGGATATCAGCTGCGACGTAGAAGGATCGGTTGAATGTACGTTGAAACCGGCGAAAATTGAATCGCCGGTCTACGTCTATGATCCCGAAAACCAGACCGTCACCGATGGACATCACCAGGAGGGGATGTTGATGATGGCGGTGGATATCCTGCCTGCCGAATTGCCGCGCGACGCTTCCGAAAGCTTCGGCGATGTGCTGATCAATTTCATCAAACCCATAGCGGATGCCGACTTCGACGAACATTTTGACGACCTGGACCTTCCGAGAGCCATA
>JAZDGR010000167.1:0-19876 GCA_043806735.1 bacterium
TCGATCCCCAGCGGTTTGAGCAGTTTCAGGTTCAGCTGGGCTTCGTGGAGGTCGGAACTTGTCCGGCTGAACCAGATAAGCTTGTTGCAGAAAAACCAGCCGTACAGCCGGTGAGTCGTACTGATGCGGACCGGGATACCGGACAAATCGGCCAGCATGGCAACATCCATAACCATGAAAACGTGAATGATGACATCGGCCCGCAGGCCCCGGAAAGCTTCCACCCGCTGACGCCAGGGTAAACCTTTCAGCGAATCCCAGTCGATGAACTGATCTATAAACGTACACGCCTCGATAATCGGCCGGGTGTATGTTCTTCCTAGAAAAAGAACCTCAGTTCCGGGGAAGTATTTTTTCAGAACACCGGCCATGGGGAGGGTCAGCACAACATCCCCGATGCTGTCGGTCCGGCTGAGGAGGATCCGTTTCAATCGAGGATGGCTTTGATTCCGGGAAGCTCCTTTCCTTCGATGTATTCGAGCATCGCGCCGCCACCGGTGGAGACATAGCTGACCTGATCGGCCAGTCCGTATTTGTTGATGGCCGCCACCGAATCTCCTCCGCCAACGAGGGTAAAAGTCCCGTTTGCCGTAGCGTTCGCAATTGCCCGGGCAACGTCGCGCGTTCCCTCTTCAAAATGGTTCATTTCAAACACTCCCATGGGGCCGTTCCAAAGGATCGATGCTGACTTTTCGATCACATGGCGGTATTTCTGGCAGGTGATCGGCCCGATGTCCAATCCCATCCAGGGAACCTGGATGTCGTAGGCGCTGGCGATCTTCCTGTTGGCGTCGTTGGAAAAGGCATCGGCGATCACGGCATCCGGAGGAAGATAGAGGTTTACGCCCAACATCTTGGCTCCCTCTACGGTATTTTTGGCCAGTTCGAGCAGATCATCCTCCACCAGCGAAGCGCCGATCTCGCCGCCTATCGCTTTGATAAAGGTGAACATCATGCCCCCGCCGATCAGCAGGTTATCCACCTTGTCCATTAGGTGGTTGATGATCTCGATCTTGCCCGAAACCTTGGCGCCGCCCAGGATAGCCGTAAACGGCCTTGGAGTATTTTTGAGCACTTTGTCGATGTGGATGATCTCATTCGCCATCACATACCCGAACAGTTTGGCGTCAGGAAAAAACTCAGCAATCACGGCAGTGGAAGCATGAGCACGGTGAGCAGTACCGAAGGCATCGTTCACATAGACATCGCCCAGATCGGCCAGCTTTCGGGCAAATCCGCTGTCTCCTTTCTCCTCTTCTTTGTGAAACCGGAGGTTCTCAAGCAACAGAACCTCACCGGGCTTCAGTCCCACAGCCAGCTCTTTTGCCTGATTTCCGATGCAGTCAACGGCAAATTTGACCGGACGACCCAGCTTCTTCGAGAGGTAGGGGACCAGATGCTTCAGGGAGAATTTCTCTTCAGGCCCGCCTTTGGGCCGGCCTAGGTGCGACATCAGGATGACCGAACCGCCATCGCCCAGGATCTTGTTGATGGTTGGCAATGTGGCGTCGATCCGGGTGGTATCGGTGATGTGAAGGGAGGCATCCAGGGGAACATTGAAGTCGACCCGGATCAAGGCCCGCTTGCCCTGAAAGTTTACTTGATCTATGGTGCGCATAGTCCGGTTGTTTTGATACGGAAGCAAATTTAAAATTTTTACATGGCATTCTGCATACTCTTTTTAATTTTACAGGGAAAATGAACAGTTTGTATGGAAGATCTTCACGTCACACTGATTCAGACAAAGCTCTTCTGGGAAGAGAAGGAAAAGAACCTGGAGCACTTCCGGAACCTCATCTCGGGCATCCGTGAGCAAACCGATCTCATCCTGCTGCCGGAGACGTTCAATACCGGATTCTCCATCAATCCCAAACGGTGTGCGGAAGAGACAGAAGGCCCTTCCATGAACTTCCTGAAGCAAATTGCCAAAGAAAGAGACACAGCCGTTTGTGCAACTCTTCTAATTTGGGAGAGTGATAAATGTGTGAACCGGCTCGTTTTTTATTACCCCGACGGCCACTATGCTATGTACGATAAGCGGCATTTGTTCCGTTTGAGTGAGGAATACAGGATCTTCCGGGGAGGAACCGCAAAGACCCTGATCAAACTGAAAGGGTGGAAACTTTCTCCCATGATCTGTTATGACCTTCGATTCCCGGTCTGGAGCAAGAATACACTGACGAATGGTGAATACGAATACGATCTCCTGTTTTTCCTGGCCAACTGGCCGGAGGTCAGGTCCCATGCCTGGAAAGCCCTCTTGGTGGCACGGGCCATCGAGAACCTGGCCTATGTGATAGGAGTAAACAGGGCAGGAGAAGATGGGAACGGGATGGATCATACCGGCGATTCCATGGTGGTTAACCCCAAAGGGATCCTTCTTTTTCAGGCTCCTGAACGGGCGGAGGCGGTTCAAACAGTCACGCTCAATTATGAAGAACTGACGTTGTTCAGGGAATCGGTTGCTTTCGGACTGGACTGGGATCAGTTTACGATACACTAACAGCGAAAACATGCCAACTATTACGGTCGTTATCATTGCCTTCAACGAAGAGCACAACATCCGGCGCTGTATCGAATCGGTGAAACCTCTTGCCGGTGAGATCGTGGTAGTGGATTCGATGTCGACCGATCAAACCGGTGCTATATGTCAATCCCTTGGTTGCCGGGTGATCAGAAGGGAATTCGACGGGTTTGGAACCCAAAAACAATTTGCGGTTGACCAGGCGACCCACGATTGGGTGTTCTCTATCGATGCAGATGAAACAGTTACACCCGAACTTGTCGATGAGATCCGGGAGCTTTTCCGGGAACCAACCCTCGAAGAAGCCGGTTTTACCATGTGTTTTTCCCTGGTTTACCTGGGCAGAAAGCTGAAACACGGAGGGGCCGGGAGCGATTACCATTTGCGTCTATTTAACCGGAAAAAGGGAGGATTTACCCGGGTGAAAGTCCATGAAGGGGTTATCGTCACCGGGAAGATCCGCCAGCTGAGAGGGGAGTTGCTGCATTATTCCTACCGGAACCTGACCCACCACCTCGAAAAACTGAATTACTACACAAGCCGTGCGGCAGAAGGCTATATTCAAAAGGGCAAGCGTTTTTCCAGGATCTGGGCAGCCCTGAAATTTCCCGTCAGCTTTATCCAGTTTTATTTCCTGAAGGGAGGGTTTCTCGACGGATATCCCGGGTTCATGTGGTCGCTTCTGGCGGCCCTGTATGCCGTTCTGAAAATTGCCAAATCGATTGAGTTGAGGGAGGAAACTATATGATCTTCACACCGGGGAATGGATTACGGATCCTACTATACCATAAAGTTTCCGCGGATCAGCCGGATGGTCTGACCGTTCCGGCAGGTAATCTGGAAATGCAACTGGCATGGATCGCCGATAAAGGCTATACGACGATCTCATTTGAGGAGCTGAAGGAGTCAACCGAAACCGGAAAACAGCTGCCCGGACGGCCGGTCATTCTTACCTTTGACGATGCCTATGCAAGTTTTTACACCCATGCCTGGCCCCTGCTAAAGCAGTACCGCGTAAAAGCCACGTTGTTTGTTCCGGTGGCCTATATCGGAAAAACCAACATCTGGGACCGGGGAAATGATCCCATCCTGTCGGCCGATCAGCTGAAGCAGCTCCTTCACCAGGGAGGTATCGAGATCGGGATCCACTCGTTCCTTCACCGGAGTTATGCCGAGCTTGCTGTAGAGGATATGAGAGAAGATCTGGAAAACTGTTTCCGGACACTGGAGTTTCATTCCATCCGGACGGTCAGGGTGCTGGCATATCCTTACGGCGGTTACCCGAAAAAGGACCCCGAACTGAAACAGGAGATGAAAGAGCTGTTTGAAGCGACCCACCTCTGGTTTGCCGTGCGGATCGGAAACAGGGTGAATCCGTTGCCGGTCAGGGACCGGTACGAACTGAAACGCATCGACATCAAGGGAACCGATTCTTTCCGGACCTTCAAAACCAAACTCGCACTGGGACGTAAAAATCCATTTGCCTGAGTATGACATTCGAACGAGGATACCAGATTTTTGTGCGTACTGCTTACATCGCGGGCATCGGGATCATCATCATCTTTCTGCCGTTCTCAAAATACATCCTCAGCATCGGGGTATGGACTGTCACCGGCGCCTGGATCCTGGAACGGATCAACCTATCGCAATTCCTCTATTTTTTCCGGAAAGGATCTCTATTTCGCAGGATCACTATCGGATTTCCTTACATCCTGTTGTTGATGGGGGAAAGCATCGTCAGGGGATTCAGGGTTTTCCTCCGGAATAAGCCGGCGATGATCCTGGCATCGCTCTACCTGTTGCACGTTTTGGGGTTGATCTTTACTTCCGATTTCGGGTACGCGTTCAAAGACCTTCGTACGAAAGTCCCGATGTTTATTTTACCGATCTACTTCTCGACATCGAAAGCCTTTGGCCGGGGGGATTTTTACCGCTTCCTGCTAATCTTCATCCTGAATATGGTGGTTGTGACCCTGGCCAACTCATGGAAACTGCTGAACTTCGAATACATCGACATCCGGGATATTTCAGCTCACGTTTCTCACATCATCCTCGGACTGATGATCAGCATTGCCTTGTTCAGCCTGGGCTATTTCCTCGTCCGGAGAAGATGGGTATCGTGGTGGATCAAAGCGGGAGCCGTTCTGCTGGCCGCATGGTTTCTGATCTATCTGGTGATTTCACGCTCTTTTACCGGCTTGTCGGTCTTCCTGATCACCCTGATTATCCTGCTGATCATCTATACCTTCCGGAGTAAGAATATCTGGCTCAAGGCCGGATGCATCTTTTCGATCCTGTTCATGGTAGCCGGCGGATCTCTTTATTTGAGATCAATTATCAGGGATTATTATTTCGTGGAACCGGTTGATTTCACGAAACTGGATTCGGTATCTTCCCGGGGGAATATCTATACCCATATTTTGGAAAACCAGCAAACGGAAAACGGACATTATGTCTGGATCTACATTCAATGGGACGAACTGAAGACCGGCTGGAATCAACGGTCGGAAATTCAATTTGACAGTCTGGACCTGAAAGGCCAGCAGATCAAATATACCCTCATCCGGTACCTGGCGTCAAAAGGCCTCCGGAAAGATATCGACGGGGTAAATCGACTTTCCCCGAAAGATGTTGAAGCCGTTGAAAAAGGGATTGCCAATGTGGTCAACCTGAAGCAATTCAGCATCCGGGGATGGATCTATGAGCTGTTGATGGGGTATGTTACCTACCTCACAACCGGTGATCCCACGGGGTCCAGCCTGATGCAACGGTTGGAATTCTGGAAGGCAAGCTGGGGGATTATCCAGGGTTCCTGGCTCACCGGCGTGGGAACCGGCGATATGAATACAGCGTTTAAGCTCCAGTATGAAAAGATGGATACAAAACTCGACCTGGAGCAGCGATGGCGGTCACATAACCAATATCTTTCCATCCTGATCGGTTTTGGAGTTTTCGGGTTTGCCTGGTTGTTCTTTTCCCTCATCTATCCCGCCGTGGTAAAACTGGGCTTCAGGGATTATTTCTTCGTCGTCTTCTTTATCGTTGCCATGCTTTCCATGCTTACGGGCGATACGCTGGAGTCGCAGGCAGGAGTCACATTCTTCTACTTTTTTTATTCCTTTTTCCTGTTTGCCAGGAGGGATCAGGATCCGCTTTAGTAATAGCTGATACCAATACGGAATCCCAGGAAGTAATTGGGAACTTTGTAATCTACGATAACCGAGATCGAATCGTTATACTCGTTGCTGTAACTGGAAAGAATGGCCTGGTACTTGAAAAAGACCTCATAGTAGAAGCGTAACCGTTTAAACACTTTCATCTTATACCCAATCCCTACCTGGGCTATAAATGCTCCGGTTCCCTTGTGGTAGAAGGAAGTACTGTCGCGGGTGCCAATGGAGCTTCCGAGGCCGAGGGATCCGAAAAATGTATTGTCTTTGGGTTTGACGTCATAAAACAGGTGCCCGAATACAGGAAAGAAAAGCCCTTTCTTCCACTTCTCCACACCGACACCAACCCCGATCCCAACCCGGCCTTGGTGCTGGATCCCGTTGATCGTCTGGAGGGAGAAGACGAGCTCATTGTTTTTTATCGACTTTTGAACCCCCTGGTAGATATCGGTTTTGAAACTTCCCACGCCAAAAGCGAACCCGGCTTCCGTTTTGTTGAAATAGCCGAACGTGCGGTCACTCGTGGTCACCTGGGAAAACAAAGAACCGAAGGCGACTAGAAAAGAAAACAACAGGATACTGAGTTTTTTCATGGCTGAATGTTTGCATAAAATTACAAAAAAAAGGCGATGGAAAATAAGTAACTTGCGGGCAAATCTTCAACAAATTGGTATGAGCAATCCTTCAGAAATTCCCGATAACCGGTGGATGATCCTTGTGAACCCCAATGCAGGCGTGAAAAAAGGGGCCAAAGAATGGCCGAAGATTCTCCGGATCCTTGAACAGGAAGGGATCAGCTTCGAATATCAGCTTACGGAACACAAGGAGCATGCGATCCATCTCACCCGGAAGTCGATCGAAAGAGGATTCCGGAACCTTGCCGTTGTCGGAGGAGACGGCACGCTGAATGAAGCGCTGAACGGGATCTTTCTGCAGCAGGTTTGTCCGGTATCAGATATCACCCTGGGGACAATTCCGGTAGGGACAGGGAATGATTGGTGCCGGATGTTCAATGTCCCGTTCGATTTTGCAGGCGCGGTAAAGCTTCTGAAGCGGAAGAAGACCTTTATTCAGGATGTCGGAAAGGTGACCTTTCACAAACAGGATGAAATCCGAGAACGGTACTTTATGAATGTAGCCGGAATGGGATACGATGCCCTGGTGGCCAAAAAGACAAATCTGTCGAAGGAAAAAGGAAGAGGTGGCCCGCTGACTTACCTCTTTTTCGTCTTTGCCAGCCTTTTTCAGTACAAGTTTCTGGAAGCCGTGATTGAGGTGGATGGAAAGACAGAGTTCAAGGGAGAGATTTTTTCCATGAATGTCGGGATCTGTAAATACAACGGCGGAGGGATGATGCAGGTTCCTTTTGCCGTTCCCGACGACGGCTTGCTGGATCTTACCCTGATCCGGAAAGCCTCCAAATGGGTCGTCATCCGTCACGTCGGCAAGTTGTATAACGGCTCCCTGGTAAACCTGCCAATTGTCCACACATTCCGGGGCCAAACCATCCGCATGCGTTCCCCCGGAAAGATCTATCTCGAAACCGACGGCGAGTCGCTCGGCCATACGCCGTTGACGTTTGAGATCCTTCCCAAGGCGTTGAAAGTGGTGACTGGTGACTGGAGATAGAGTGCTAGCTGTGGACTGCATCTTCCCAGTCCCCGTGTTCTTTGATCAGGTTGATAAGCTCCTCCACGGCTTCGGATTCCTTGACATTTTTCTTTACCAGCTGCCGGCCTTTGTAAAGGTTCACCTTGCCTTTCCCGGCGCCAACATATCCGTAATGAGCATCGGCCATCTCGCCGGGTCCGTTCACGATACAGCCCATCACGGCGATTTTCAATCCGGTCAGGTGGTTCGTTTTTGACTGGATTTTTTGCAGCGATTCCTGGATGTTGAACAACGTCCGGGCACAGGAAGGACAGGAAATAAACTCTGTTTTGGTGATACGCGCGCCCGCAGCCTGGAGAATCCCATAAGCCACCGGAATCTCTTTTTCGGGATCCTCGGTGATGGAAACCCGGATGGTGTCACCGATTCCGTCGGCGAGCAGACTTCCGATCCCGATCGCAGATTTTAACCTGCCATCTTCGCCCGCCCCGGCTTCCGTAACCCCCAGGTGCAACGGGTAGTCCATCCCTTCGGCCTTCATCCGTTCTACCAGTAACCGGTTGGCCTGGATCATCACGCGGGTATTGGAGGCCTTTAACGACAACACCAAGTTCTGAAAGCCGTGGCGCTCGCAGATCCGGGCAAACTCCAGGGCCGACTCCACCATTCCAAGCGGAGTATCGCCGTACTGTTCCAGGATCCGCCCCGACAGGGACCCATGATTCACCCCGATCCGTATGGCTGTTCCGTGTTCCCGGCAAATCTTCAGGAGAGGGGCGATACGGTCGTATATCTGTTCGAGGTAAAAATTCCCCGGATTGATCCTGACTTTCTCCACAATAGTTGCTGCAATTTCAGCGATCTTCGGATTAAAATGGACATCGGCAATCAGCGGGGTGGTGAATCCGGCCGCCCTGATCCTCCTTTTAATCTCCCGCAGGTTCTCCACATCTTTCATCCCGGGGACCGAAATCCGCACATATTCACAACCGGCTTCGATCATCTGGATCGCCTGTTCCACGGTTCCCCTGGTGTCAAGGGTATCGGTATTTGTCATCGACTGGACACGGATCGGATAATCCCCGCCCATCGGCACATCTCCGATGTGAACCACCCGGGTTTGAAATCTTGTAAAAGGTTGGTTAGTACTCATCAATTCAAAATTAAGAATTCCGAATGAAATAATCAATGAAGCCCCTTCACTTTGGGTTTTCCCGCCACAAAGTCCTTCAGGTAGAAAGGTTCAAAGTAAGCCAGGTTTTCGAAATGGCCGGTAAAGAACCGCTTCTCGGCCAAGGGGATCAGGTAACCGGCTGAAGCCTGGAAATTGTCAAGGAACACGGCATTGGGTTGGCCAGCCAGAAGAGGCTTGCATTTTTGAGCTCCGGTACCCCCAAAGATCATTACGTGGTTTGAGAGCAGATCCTGAAAAGAGTTTTCATGAAGAATTACGGCGTCGGTCGGCCGGATCTCTTCCAGTTGTTCATTATAAACTGCACAATAGACCTCCATCCGGCGTGCATCGATAACAGGGCAGATGAGCAGTGGGCAGTTGGCAATTGGCAGTTGGCAGTTCATCCCTTCCGCCATCGCCTGCAAAGTAGGAACGGCAATCAGGGGTTTTTCCAGCGCGTAACAGAGCCCTTTTGCAGCGGCCACGCCGATGCGCAACCCAGTGTAGGATCCCGGTCCCATGCTTACAGCAACGGCATCCAGATCCTGGTACCGGTAACCGGCCTCCTGAAAAAGTTGTTCAATGTAAATGGTCAGCAATGAAGAATGAGCATTGGCTGAAGTGGTCTCCCTGATTGCCACACACTCCCCATCCCTGGCAAGTGCCACAGAACAAACCGGAGTGGCCGTTTCAATGGCCAGGAGAAGCGACATTATTTCTTCGTCGTAAAGAGCTCTTTGCGGTCAACTTTTTTAACCTTGTCGCCGTCTTTGAGTGTTTTGGAAACAACGGAATAGGGAGCGGTAATCACCAGAAGGCTGTCTTCCAAGCCCGATAAAATCTGAATATATACATTATCCTGGATGCCGGTTTTTACATCCTTCTTTTTGGCAATGCCATCTGTAAACAGAAACACGCACTCCTGGATCTCTTCCGTTTTTTTGCTGGAGACAACTTCTTCTTCAAAATCCCCTTGCGACCGTTGTTCTTTGTTTTGCTCGTTCAGCTTGTCGAGGGTATCTTTGGAAACGCGGGTGGTTACGGCCTGAATGGGAACCGTAAGAACAGCAACGGCCATCTCGGTCTGGATTTCAACCGTGCAGGACATACCCGGCCTGAAAGGGCTGTAATTGGGCCGTGCAGGATCCAGCAAATCCTGGTAGAAATCTTTCAGTACATGGATCTTCACGTTGAAGTTTGTCACCTGGTCGACACTCACACCGGTCGTGTTGGCGGAGGTTGCGATCTCCGTTACCACTCCTTTAAATTTCCGGTTCAGGTAAGCATCCACCTCGATCAATGCGGTATCCCCCAGACTTACCCGGATGATATCATTTTCGTTGACCTCCACCTGGGCTTCCATTTCATTCAGGTTTGCCAGGCGCATAATTTCAGTACCGCTCGAAAACTGGGACGCGCCCGTCACGCGTTCTCCTTTCAGCACATTTAATTTGGATACGGTTCCGTCGGTGGGAGCGAAAATAGCGGTACGGGTCAGGTCCTCCTTCGACCGCTTCAGTCCAGCTTCCGAACTTTTGACCATGAACTCAGAGGCTTTTACATCTTGTTTAGCTGCAGTCACCTGTGCCTTGGCGACTTCGAAATTGGCTTTGGCCTGGTCAAAGTCAGCCTGCGAAATCACTTTCTGACTAAATAACTTCTCCTGCCGTTCATAATTCAGTCGGGCATTCTCAAATTGTGCCTCCATCTGGGCCAAACGGGCATTGGAATTCGATTCGTTTGCTTTCTGCGTGTTGAGTGAAGCGGCACTCTGGTCATAAACAGAAATGTAAATTTCAGGATCAATCTTAGCCAGGAGGTCCCCCTTTTTAACTTGATCCCCCTCCTTCACGTAAAGATCGACAACCTCGCCGGATATGTAAGGAGAAATTTTGATATCCGTTTCCGGCTGGATCTTTCCATTGGCCGAAACGGTTTGAATAATAGTACGTTTTGCAACAGCTTCAACCGAAACTTTGATTCCCTCATTTTGCTGCCCTTTGACAATGGCAACCACAATAATTATTGCCAGAACAACGACCACCCCGAGGATGATCCAGAGTTTCTTCTTTGACTTTTTACGAGACATGGAATTACTTTTAGTTTTGACTTATACGGATGGGATTCCCCATATAAAAATCGAGTATGGTTGTTTTGAATATAAAATCGTACTTCGCCTGGATCAATTCAGATTGTGAGCTGGTAAGCTCTTTTTTGCTGTTATTGTAATCATAGGAGGTGACCATCCCTACGTCAAACTTCTGTTCGGTATATTTAAAAGACTCCTCCTGTGCGGATACTTTCTGGGTCGCGGAATTGAATTTCTGAAGGGAAGCTACGGCATCCGCGTAGGCCTGTTCGATGGTGTTCCGTAGTGACCGTTTTGTTTTCTCCAGATCCAGTTCAGCCACATTCCGCTGGATTTTTGCCTGGGATACGGCGTCTCTGACCTGCCAGCCATTGAAAAGAGGAATATCGAGGTTAAATCCGACCGAAAAGTTATCATTGTCATTCCATTGCTGGGAAAAAGATTTTGTCTTATACCCATAAGTCGTCTGATAACCGAGAACTGTATCGTGCGTCAGCTGGGTGATCCCGATAGGATATTCCGTAATGACAGGCGGGATGGAAGAATCCACCTTTTTGGCAGCGCCCGAATATCCAGTAGCATAGGAACCGCTGAATGTGAGAATGGGATACTGTGCCCCGCGGGCTATCGACAGGTTTTTTTGCGCGCTCTCCACCCGAAGCTCTCCGCTTTTAATCTCCGGCCGGGTAGTCAGCGCATGGCCATAAATCACATTTGCAGTGACAAGGTTCTTGGGAGGGGCAACCTCTTTCAGCCGGGGTTTCTCTACATCAAAATCATTTGATACAGGCAAATCGATCAGTTGCTGAAGCGAAAGATACGAAATGGACAAACGGTTCCGTGCAGTAATCACAGTCAACTCCTCGGTCGAAGCCTGGGCCTCGATATTCAGCAGATCTCCCTGTGCTGAAGCGCCGGCTTCCACCATTTTCCTCACCCGTTCCACCTGCTCCCGGGTAACTGTCAGCTGATTTTCAGCAACATCCAGGAGTTCCTTGTTAAATAAGATATCCAGATAATACCCGGCAACCGCGAGGGAAATATCATTTTTAAGCACATCGAGGTCATATTTGCTCGCCAGCAGGTTGATCTGGTTTTGCTTCAGGGTATAGAACTTCTGAAGACCACTGAAAAGAGTGACACCTGACGAAAGATAAAAGTTATTCGACCTCACCGTGGTATTGGCAAACTGATTCGTATACCGGTCAACCGTCATTCCGGTATTCCAGAAGTTACTGGCCCCCATGTTGAGGTCGGGGATCATGTTCAAACCACTCTGCAGAAGACTGGCCCGGTTGGATTCAACTGTCTGGATCTGTTTCTGGATATCCAGGTTGTTTTCAAGAGCATAGGTAGCACAATCATCCAGTGTCCAGACTTTTTGGGCAAGTAACGGAAATGAAATCAGGAAGAGCAGGGAAAACGTCAATCGGAACATGACATTGAAAATTAAGGGTTCAAAAGTACATAATTTTACAGACTCTGCAAGGCAGGAGTTAACTTAGACGTAAGGTGCTCTCAAATGTTACAAACTTAACAAATCCAAAAATATTTTCTTGCGAAATACTTTTTATATCTTTACACTACCAAACTAAAAAAACGAAGAGAAATGAAAACATTGAAATCATTCATCCTGACCCTTCTGCTGATCAGCGGAATGGCAATGATCCCTTCCTGCTCCACTTATGAAGATGCGACCACGGGAATTCTGAATATCACGGTAATGAATTCTTTTGGAGAGGTAATTGTCGGGGAAACAGTCTATCTCGCTTCCAGCTACCAGAACCTCCAGAACGGAAATTATTTATTCACGGGATGGACAAATATTAACGGAGCGGTCACGTTTATAGAGCTGCCACCCATCGTTTACTGGTATGACACAGCCGGATGGGACGACTATGGTGCCGCACAGGTGTATGCCGGAATCGAACATTTTGTGATTCTTTGGGTCAATACACCCCAACCGTAGGATCCGGAACCATAAAATATATGTTCATATATTGATGAAATTTGATTTTCTTCTTTCGTGAATTCTTCGTAAATTTGCCTCCCAATTTTACGATTCTCATTTTCAATGATTCACAAAAAAAGAACCAGGCGGCAATCGTGTTTATCGATGTTCTGCCTGGTTCTTTTTATTGTTTTTTCTACCGGACCGGTTGCTTCAGAAAACGAGCATCTCCAGAAGTCCGCCCCCGCAGATTCATCTTTTCTTGATGATGAAGAACTAATCGTTGAGGAAGAGTTTAATGCGGGGAAAATGATTATGGAACACGTGGTGGATAACCACGAGTGGCACATTGCCACAATCGGCCATTTACACCTTACCATCCCGCTGCCCGTGATGTTTTTGTATGACGGGAAAATATATGCGTTCTGGTCTTCGAAATTTCACAACCGGGATCATTCTTATCTGGGATTTAAACTGGAAGAAGGCAAGATTGTTGCGGAGGAGGGACATGGAGAAACCGCGAAAAAAGTATATGATTTCTCCATTACGAAAACGGTCACGGGAATTCTTTTTAGTTCGGTTTTACTCTTGTGGATCTTTATTTTCATTGCAAAGAGATACGCGAAAAATCCAAAATCGGCGCCCAAAGGAATTCAATCCCTCCTGGAGCCGTTGATCATTTTTATACGCGACGACATTGCGAAAAGCTCAATCGGGGAAAAGAAATATGAAAAGTTTATGCCGTATCTGCTTACGATCTTCTTTTTCATTTTCCTGAATAACCTGTTGGGGATCGTGCCGTTTTTCCCGGGTGGCGCAAATGTGACCGGGAATATTGCCGTGACCCTGGTGATGGCAGTGTTTACTTTACTCATTACCACCCTGAGCGGGAACAAACATTATTGGGTTGACATCGTGAATACGCCGGGGGTACCCTGGTGGCTGAAACTACCGGTTCCGCTGATGCCGATCGTAGAACTGATCGGGATCATTACGAAACCATTCGTTCTGATGGTTCGACTCTTTGCCAACATTACAGCAGGACATATCATCGTCCTGGGCTTTGTCAGCCTGGTATTTATTTTCGGGGCGATCAACGAAGCGTTGGGATTGGGTGTTTCAGCGGTTTCGGTAGCGTTCATCCTCTTTATGGATCTGCTGGAATTGCTGGTTGGATTTATCCAGGCCTATGTTTTCACATTGCTCTCAGCACTCTATTTCGGACTGGCAACCATCGAACCGGAAAACCATGGAATAATTAAAAATTAAGAATTAAGAATTGAAATATTTTGCATTTTGCATTTTTAATTAAAGCGTAGTACTATGGAGTTATTAACAGTTTTGTTGCAGGTGGCCGGTGATTTTTCGGCCATCGCCCGCCTGGGAGCAGGCATTGGTGCAGGCATTGCAGTGGTTGGCGCAGGGATCGGGATCGGGAACATCGGAAAGGCCGCCCTCGAGTCCATTGCCCGTCAGCCGGAAGCCGTCGGTGACATCCGTGCGAACATGATCATCGCGGCCGCTCTTGTGGAAGGGGTTGCATTTTTTGCAATTGTGGTCTGTTTGCTGATCCTGTTTATTTAACAGCATGTAAAACACAAACACATGGAACTGATCACCCCGGGATTGGGCTTGATTTTCTGGACGACACTGGCATTTTTATTGCTGCTGTTCCTCCTCGGCAAGTTTGCCTGGAAGCCCATCCTGAAAAGCCTTAAAGATCGCGAAACTTCGATTCACGAAGCACTTTTTGCGGCCGACAGAGCAAAAGAAGAGATGAAACAGCTTAAATTCAGCAACGAGCAGTTGCTCAGGGAAGCTCAAGATGAACGGGATGCGATCTTAAGTGACGCCCGGAAAGTACGGGATTCGATCATCGAAGAATCCAAAGAGAAGGCCAAGGAAGAGACTGCCAGGATCATTGCCGGCGCAAAGGAGACCATCGAAAACGAAAAAATGGCTGCGATGACCGACCTGAAAAACCAGCTTGCCGAGATGTCGCTGAATGTCGCCACTAGAATTCTGGAACGCGAGCTGAAGGATGTCGATCAGCAGGAGGCATACATCCGGCAGCAACTGGACAAGATCCATTTTAATTGAAATAGCAACGAATGAAGATTTCCCCGGTAGCGGAACGGTACGCAAAAGCGGTATTTGACCTGGCAGTTGAGCGTCAGCAAGTGGAGGCGGTCTATTCGGATGCCCTTGAACTGCAAGCTGTTTGCCGGGAAAATCGGTTGTTTGTCCTAATGCTGAAAAGCCCGGTCATCAATGAGAAGAAAAAAGAGACGATCCTCAAAGATTTGTTTGACAAAAGGTTCAACGACATTACGATGAAATTTCTTCTCATCCTGGTCCGCAAAGGAAGAGAACCGTTAATTCCTGAGATTGCTGCAAACCTGGTTGCCCTGTATAAGGAATACAAACATATTCTTACCGTGCATCTTACCACTGCAGTCCCTCCGACAAAAGCCATTCAAAACAGGGTACAGGAGATCCTGAAGGATTACACAAAATGGCAGATCGATTTGATAGAGAAGATCGATCCGGAAATCATCGGCGGCTTTATCCTGAAGTGGGGGGATATGCAATATGATGCAAGCATCCGGTACCAGATCGAGCGGTTGAGAAGAGGGGCCGCCAGAGTGAATTTGTATATAAAAGGATTTTAATATGGCAGAAATTAAACCCGCTGAAGTATCTGCAATTCTGCGAAAGGAATTGTCTGGTTATCATAACGTAGCCGAACTGGAAGAGGTTGGCACTGTGTTGCAGGTCGGGGACGGGATCGCGAGGATCTACGGCCTCACCAATGCCGAATCGGGCGAACTGATAGAATTTGAGAAGAACGGGATCCGGGCGATCGTGCTCAACCTGGAAGAAGACAACGTAGGGGTGGTACTTCTGGGGGAAGCGGTCGATATCAAGGAAGGCGATACAGTAAAAAGGACACGCCGCATTGCTTCCATCGAAGCCGGAGAAGGATTGCTTGGGCGCGTCATCAATACCCTGGGAGAACCGATCGACGGCAAAGGAAAAATTGCAGGCGAACGATTTGAAATGCCCCTGGAGCGGAAAGCTCCCGGTGTCATTTACCGGCAGCCGGTGAACCAGCCTTTGCAGACCGGTGTGAAAGCGATCGACGCCATGATCCCGATAGGACGGGGACAGCGGGAGTTACTCATCGGGGACCGGCAAACCGGGAAAACCGCTATCGCCATTGACACCATCATTAACCAGCGGGAAAATTACGAAAAAGGGGCTCCCGTATATTGCATTTACGTTGCGGTAGGACAAAAAGGTTCCACCGTTGCCAACATTGTTAAGACGCTGGAAGAGAAGGGAGCGATGCCTTATACAGTTGTGGTCACTGCAACGGCTTCCAATCCGGCTGCGATGCAGTTCTATGCGCCGTTTGCCGGCGCCGCCATCGGGGAGTTTTTCCGGGATACCGGACGCCCGGCACTGGTGATTTACGACGATTTATCAAAACAAGCAGTAGCTTACCGGGAGGTCTCCCTGTTGCTTCGCCGTCCCCCAGGCCGGGAAGCCTATCCCGGTGACGTGTTTTACCTTCACTCCCGGTTGCTGGAAAGAGCCGCAAGGATCATCTCCGCGGATACCATTGCCCGGAAAATGAACGATCTTCCGGAAACCATCCGGCATATGGTAAAAGGCGGAGGGTCGCTTACGGCTCTGCCGATCATCGAGACACAGGCGGGCGATGTTTCAGCCTATATCCCCACCAATGTGATCTCCATCACCGATGGCCAGATCTTCCTGGAAACAGGTTTGTTCAACGCAGGGATCCGGCCGGCCATCAATGTGGGGATCTCCGTTTCGCGGGTAGGCGGTAACGCCCAGATCAAATCGATGAAAAAAGTTGCCGGCACCCTGAAACTGGCCCAGGCGGAGTACAGGGAGCTGGAAGCATTTTCCAAATTCGGATCCGATCTCGATGCGGCAACCAAGGCAGTACTTGATAAGGGGGCCAGGAACGTGGAGATCCTCAAACAGGCACAGTACTCTCCCATGCCGGTGGAGCAACAGATCGCGATCATCTTCTGCGGAACCAGGGGATTGCTTAGGAACATCCCGGTAAGAAGCGTGCAGGATTTTGAAGTGGAATATCTTCATTATATGGTGATACATCATAAGGCCGTGTTGGAACACCTGAAAGAAGGCAAACTGCTGGAAGAAGATGAACAGGCGATGACAAAAACCGCCAGCGATATTTCAAGGAAATACGAGTTGAAGAAATAAGCTCAATGTATGCCCGGTTTAAAGGAAGTACGGATTCGGATTGCCTCGGTCAAATCGACCCAGCAGATCACCAATGCAATGAAAATGGTGGCTGCTTCAAAACTCAGGAGGGCCCAAAATGCCATCCTGAAACTCCGGCCTTATGCTGCCAAACTCCGGGAAATCATGCAAAACCTGAGCTCCAGCGTAGATGAATCTTCCGAAAACCGGTTTGCCGAAGTCAGGAAATCAGACCGGATCCTGCTGGTGGTCCTGACTTCCAACAGGGGATTGTGCGGAGCTTTTAACGCCAATGTGATCAAGGCCGCCGTTGAACGGATTCAGCTGACGTATACTGCGCAGAACAGACTACAGTCAGTGGATCTGGTCACCATCGGGAAAAAAGCAACGGATTTCTTCGGGAAACGGAAATACCAGGTGGTAGAATCATGGGATAGCCTGTTTGATTCACTGAATTTCGATTCCGTTGCACCCAAAGCGGAAATCCTGATGCAGCTGTTTACAAAGAAAAAATACGATAAGATCGAGCTGATATATAACCAGTTCAAAAATGCAGCGGTGCAACGGCTTGTTATCGAACAATACCTGCCTATTGAAGCGCAGCCACAGGAGCAAAAGGAGACGAGAAAACAGGTGGAAGCCGATTATATTTTTGAGCCCGACAAAGAGACCATTCTGCTGGAACTGATCCCCAAAACCTTGCGGATCCAACTCTTCAAAGCGCTCCTTGACTCCTATGCGGCAGAAATGGGAGCCAGGATGACCGCCATGCACCTGGCTACCGACAATGCGCAGGAACTGCTGAAAGACCTGCGGATCTCGTACAACAAAGCCCGGCAGAACCAGATTACAAGGGAAATTATCGAGATCGTATCAGGGGCGGAAGCGTTAAAAGGATAAACCCTTTTCGAATTGCCATTTATTGCCATTTATTGCCATTTATTGCCATACATTGCCATACATTGCCATAAAATGAATTTGATTAGTCTCCAGTCACAAGTCACCAGTCACGAAAAATTCCCGATCTTTGTATGAACATAAAAAGAATTGAATAATGGTCACAAAAAACGTCGAAAAAGCTCTGAACGAGCAGATCAAAAAGGAAGAGCATTCCTCCAGAATTTACCTCGCCATGGCATCCTGGTGCGAGCGGAACGGATATCCCGGAGCTTCCGATTGGCTATATGCGCAAACGGAGGAAGAACGATTGCACATGTTGAAACTGATACATTATCTGAATGACCGGGGAGGGAATGTGGTCGTTGACAAACTGGAAGCCCCCGCGGCAAAATACAAATCATTGCCGGATGTGTTTCAACAGGTACTGAAACATGAGGAATTTATCTCGGCTTCCATCAATACACTGTATGCGGTTTGCCTGGAAGAGAAAGACTTTACTACGGCCAATTACCTCCAATGGTACATTAATGAACAGATTGAAGAAGAAAGTACCGTCCGCAGCATCCTGGATCAGATCGATCTGGCAGGAACGGAAAAAGGCGGCCTGTTTTTAATGGATAAAGAACTGAGTACGATGGCTAAAACCAAACTGGCTTCCAAAGCATTTACTCCAGGAGTTTAATCAGCTGATTATACCAGGTTCTGCCAAATTTCCGGATCAAGGCATCCCGCAAGAAAAAATAGAGAGGCAATTTCTCCCTGTGTCCTTTTTCCAGAGCTTTGTTGCAAATCTGCCATTTGTGGTAATTCACGGTTTCCCCGTTGGCCAGCCGGGTTATCCTGACCGGGTACAAATGACAGGAAACCGGTTTTGGGAAGGGAATCCTGCCCAGTTGAAATGCTTCCTCAATCGTGCACCGCACAAGGCCCTCTTCAAAGCGGATATACGCACACTCCCGGTTTCGGATCAGCGGCGTGACGTAGTTTCCGGCTGCGTCATAATCAAACACACCGGTCTGTTCAATTTCCGAAATTCCTTCCGGCGTCATGAACGGTTTGATTTCCCCAATGTAGTCGTCAAGAAAAGCGATCTCTTCCTCCTCCAGTGGTGCTCCGGCATCTCCTTCCACACAACAGGCACCTTTGCACTTTGTAAGGTCGCAACAGAAAAAGACCTCTTTCAGGTCGTCGGAGATCAGGGTATTTTCCAAGGAGATCATAATTATTCAATGCTGGAATGCAGGTGCCAGGACCGGATTTTCTTCCACGAACCGGATGGTCCAGAAATCGTCGGAGAGATTTTCGTCGAGAAGGTATTCGTATGGCATAGTAAAATAACCTCTGTTCCCCCATTGATCGCTCCAGCTATTGCGGACAATAAATCGCAGGCCGGCATCCTCATAACCCACCGCAAGAACCGCATGACCTCCAACGACCGATTCTCCCGGTGCGGGCAGTTGTAAAATACCTGTTTGCGCAACGGTGGCGCTTTCAAAACTTTCATAGACCGTAAAACCAAAGACCATCGGATAACCATCAGCGAGGCATCCTCTGATCTGATCCAGTACACGCGGTATCCGATGATAAGACAAAACCTGGTGTTTCAGCGCTTCCTGATAACACTTAAGACCTGGTTTCTGTGTAAATTTCGAAACGATGTACGGCCAGTATTTCTCCGGACAAACGCCATCTTTACTGATCGTCTTCATCCCGTCGCGGATCATGGCCCCGCTGTCGATAGCGACAGCATGTTCAATGACCCGTTCGTTATAATAGATAAAAAGGAAGGAAGGCATGAAGGGAACTGCCTTTTGCCGGATCAGTCCGAATTCGAACGCCGCCCCAATGGCATTAGCCGTGCAACTTCCGAGCCGGCCCTGGTCGTAAACGGGAGGACAACCTGATCTGAGATCGATCTTTTCGGGCAACTTCTTGAGTACGGCCGGGGGCGCTCCATAACGGTAATCCCGTTGATCGGGCAGATCGGGCTGCCATCCGTAGCGGGAAATGGTAAAGCTCATGTTCTTTTAAGTTTTTCCTGATGGTAAGCTAACAGAATGGTCAAAGATAGAACCACGTTGTAAACTTTCCTAAAGATTATTATTTCTCTGTCCTCTTGCAACAGCAACTATCCGCAAAGGGGCTCCGCTTCCCCGGATGCAGGATAAGTAACGCTGTGCTCATACGAATCGGA
>JAZDGR010000168.1:0-11553 GCA_043806735.1 bacterium
GTTGAGCCGTAGGATTTCACCACTGACTTATCATTCCGCCTGCGCACCCTTTAAACCCAATGAATCCGGATAACGCTTGCATCCTCCGTATTACCGCGGCTGCTGGCACGGAGTTAGCCGATGCTTATTCTTACGGTACCATCAACCCCGGTACACGACCGGGGATTTTTTTCCGTACAAAAGCAGTTTACAACCCGTAGGGCTGTCATCCTGCACGCGGCATGGCTGGGTCAGACTTGCGTCCATTGCCCAATATTCCTTACTGCTGCCTCCCGTAGGAGTCTGGTCCGTGTCTCAGTACCAGTGTGGGGGAGAATCCTCTCAGAACCCCTAGACATCGTAGCCTTGGTGAGCCGTTACCTCACCAACAAGCTAATGTCACGCATGCCCATCTAAGACCGCCGGAGCTTTAATTACAAATGGATGCCCATCGGTAATTTTATGGGGTATTAATCCCGATTTCTCGGGGCTATCCCCCAGTCAAAGGTAGGTTGCATACGCGTTACGCACCCGTGCGCCACTCGCCACCAGGTATTGCTACCCGTGCTGCCGTTCGACTTGCATGTATTAGGCCTGCCGCTAGCGTTAATCCTGAGCCAGGATCAAACTCTCCATTGTAAAAGGAAAATTTAATCTCTCAGGTTAATTATTCCAAAGAAATTGATAAAATTTCTGGGATATTTGCTACTCTTCTTATCTTCAGACTTTCAAAGAACATTATAACTAAACCCGCATCGCGGGGTTCCATTTCTAAAAATGGGACTGCAAAAATACAACCAATTTTTAAATCCGCCAAAAACAAATTGAAAAAACCTCAAAAAAGTTCTTAACAAAAAATGAGCCGATCCGAAACAATGATCGGAATTGCTTGATATTCCTGCAGTTTGTAAAAGAACGTCGCGCCATCAGGCGCAAATTGGAGTGCAAAAATATATAAAATTTTATATATATTATGCTTTTTAGTAAATATTTTTTTGACCTTGTACGGTATCCCGCCGAAAGTGGTTACATTTGCATATATATTTTTCCCGGGGTGCCATGAACTTGCTTCGTCTTATATTTTTGCTGGTTGCCGCCATGTTTCTTTCCCTCCTCCTTCAAAGTCAAACCAACGACTCCATTACCATAATTCCAATGGCCACCGCAAAACCCGACTCGGGAACACAGGGAACAATCACAACCCCGGTAATGAAAGCTGCACCGATCAAACAGGATAACTTCTGGCGACGAATCGTAGTTGGCGGAAACCTGGGATTCCAGTTCGGTACCGTCACCGGCATCAATATCTCGCCGGAAGTGAAGATCCGGATCGTTGACCAGCTATACGGAGGAGTCGGCATCATCTATCAGTATTACCACTATAAAGATTGGTATTACGATATGAAAAATAATGATTACATCGATTTTTCTTCAAACATATGGGGAGGAAGGGTGTTTGCCCGATATTACCTGGCTGGATTCTTTGATAACTGGGTAGGCAATTTCTTTGTTCATGCCGAATACGAATACCTTTGTTATACCAGCGCTTTCGTGTATGATCCGAACGGCGATTTCCTCGACCCTTACTATAATACCTATTCAAAAGGAAAAGAGGTGATCGAAATCAACAGCATCTTCCTGGGAGGCGGATACCGGCAACCAATCTCCAGACGGGCCTTTGTTGACTTCCTGATCCTCTTCAACCTGAATGATACCCCTTACTCACCCTATACGAATCCGGTATTCAGGTTAGGAGTCGGAGTCGGATTATAATTGCACATGAATTGCACATTGATTGCCATGAATTGCACATTGATTGCCATGAATTGCACATCAATTGCCATCCGACTCCACTGCACCACCGCACCAATGACTAATGACCAATGACTAATTCAACGAATGTACAATGGAAATAAACTCTGTAATTCTGGAAAGCGAAAGCCGTTTTGGATTTGAGGAAACGGTGCAGAAGATCCATCAGCACGCGGAAACCCGCGGATGGAAAATCCCGACCGTGCATGACCTTCAGGAAACCTTGAGAAAAAACAGCATCGAGGTGCTTGAAGTCAAGGTCATCGAATTATGCAAACCGCAGTATTCAGGGACTTTGATGAAAGAAGATCCAACCAAATTCGTCTCCTCTCTGATGCCTTGCAGAATCTCTGTATACAAAAAAACGGACGGGAATACTTACCTTTCCCGGATCAATTCCACCATGCTCTCGATGTTCATGGCAGGGACCATCGGTCAGGTGATGGGGCAGGCCGGAGGAGAAATGGAGGAGATGCTTGCCGGGGTACTTGTTGAACAACCTCTCCCGGATTTCTAGATGCCGGAGGTGGGATACGGGATGTAGGTCATTGGTCATTGGTCATTAAGGTCATTAAAGTCATTAAGGGAAACACTCATACACTCATACCCTCACACCCTCACACCTCCCCCGTCACCAGTCCTGCAACGGGATCTCAAACATGTGTCCGATTTGCTTGATAAAGTAATTCAGATCTGAAAATAGGGTAGCCCACGGGGAGACTTTGCTGAAATCTATTTCGCCAGCCTGTCCGGCCAGGGTGATAAATTCCTCGGTAAATCGCGTAATCTGAACCATTCCGGTATAATTGATCCGTTCGGGACGGTCACGGTGAGTATGGTAATCGGAGTGCATCCCGGTGGTGAGGTAGAAAATGGGGATCTTCTCCTTGTAAAAGCACACCTGGTCGGAGAAGTTGGAGGCTCCTTTGTATTTCTTAAGCCGGAATCCGAATTTTGGCATCTTTCTGTAGACTTCCTTCCACTGCGGGGAGGTAGCAGTCCCTAACGCGGTAAGCCGGTTCCCTTCGGCGCCCAGCCGGCCCACCATATCAAAATTGCACATGAAGATGACCTGGTCCCTCGGAATGACCGGGTGCTTACAGAAATAATTGGATCCGACCATTCCTTCCTCTTCCGCACCAAACGCAATGAAGAGGTAATTACATGTGGGTTCTCCCCGGTTTTTCAGATACCGAGCTAATTCCAGGATCAACGCCGTACCGCTGGCATTGTCATCTGCCCCTGTTTTGGCCACTCCTCTTGAATTCAATCCGACATGGTCGAAATGAGCACCAAGGATCACGGTTTTTGTGGCCTGGTTATCCACAAAGCCGACTAGGTTATTGCTCTCAATTTTCATTCTGATTACCGTTGCATTCAAGTGAACAGATTGTCCTGCAAGTTTTTTCAACCGGTTCGCTACCGCCTCCGTCACAAAAATGACCTTGCCGGAAAGGGTATCGGTACGCTTGAAATCGAAGAGATCCTTATATCCCGGGGTGTCGGAATTCCATAACAGCACAGCCACCGCTCCGCGACGGAAAGCTTCCGACAACCGGTTCCTGACCGATAACTCCATCCTCCTCAGCGAATCGCCGGAAATGGCATCCGGGAGAGGAAGTTCCATCAACAACACCCGGCCTGCTGGTTCCGGTTTGCCGGTATAGTCATCCACACGGGAAACGGAATCGAAAATTCCGTACCCGATGTTCAGCAGCTTACCGGTGGCTTTCCCGTTCGCAGAAAAGGCAACCATACCGAAATCGGTCCGGTAGAGATAATGGTCATAATCGGTATACAAGTAATTACCCGAGGGGGGATGGTAGATAGTTTTATAGGAGAAGCGCTGAAGATAGGAACCGCCTGGTTCACCCCGGGGCTCCAATCCTATCTCTCGGTAGCGGGAAACAAGGTATTCGCAGGCTAAGCTATCCCCCTTCGTGCCCACCTGGCGCCCCTGGAAGGAGTCGGAGGCCAACATATAGATGTCCGTTTTCAACCGGTGAAGAATGGCAGAATCGGAAAAGGAAAAGGTGGATTGCTGACTATGCACCAGGCTTCCGGAAAGTACCAGTAACATCGTGAGCAGGAAGCGCATAGACGCTAGTTTTTGGGGATGTTCTTTAATACGTCCAGCAACAACTCCCAGAATTTGACGGTAGTGGGGATATTCAGCCGTTCATCCGGAGAATGAGCTCCTTTGATCGTTGGACCGAAAGAGACCATGTCCATTCCGGGGTAGATAGCCCCGATCAATCCGCATTCGAGTCCTGCATGAATCGCCAGGACTTCCGGTTCCTGGTTGAACAGCTTTTTATAGGATGCAACGGTCAGCCTCAGGATTTCCGAATCGGGATTAGGTTTCCAGCCCGGGTAGCCTCCGGTTTGTTCTACCTTCCCTCCGGCCAGGTGAAATACGCTGGCGACCATATCGGCTACATCCGTTTTTGAGGATTCCACCGAACTGCGCTGGCTGGTCGTAACCATTAGGGTGTCGTCTTTTATTTTCACGGATGCCAGGTTGGTAGAGGTTTCCACGAAGTTCGGGATCTCCCTCGACATAGCGATCACCCCGTGCGGACAAGCATATAAAACATTCAGCAGCCGCTCCTGAAGTCCGGAAGTGAGGACAGTGGCTGGAAGATCGACCTGTTTTGCCGAGCATTTCAGGTCCGGCTCGGAACTATGCAGTTCTCCGGTGATATCCTGGTGAAACGATCCGACAAACTTTTCAAATTCCCCACGTAATCCGGACGGGATAACCAACTGGGCAAATCCTTCCCGGGCCAGGGCATTCCGCAGGTTTCCGGCATCGATGGAAGCGACCCGTGCGTCGAATTTACGGGCAGCGTTCCAGAGCAGGCGATCGAGGATCTTCACCGCATTCCCACGGCCTTTGTTGATGTCGTCGCCCGAATGACCCCCAACAAGTCCGGTTACGCTGACTTCGAATGCCTTTTGTCCGGCCGGAACCGGTTCTTTTTCAAGAAGAAAGGCGGCTACCGTATCTTTTCCTCCGGCACAACCGATGAAGATCTGGCCTTCGTCTTCCGAATCCAGGTTTAAAAGAACACGTCCCTGCAGGAATCCCGGCTTCAATCCGAAAGCTCCGGTCAGCCCCGTTTCTTCGTCCATTGTAAAAAGTACTTCGAGAGGCGGATGGAGGATCTCAGTGGATTCCAGGATGGCAAGTGAGGCAGCGATCCCGATGCCATCGTCAGAACCCAGTGTGGTGCCTTTGGCTTTCACCCAATCTCCGTCGATCCACGGTTCGATCGGGTCTTTCTCGAAATCGTGAACTTTATCGGAATTCTTTTCCCCGACCATGTCCATATGGCTTTGGAGGATGACGGTCTTCCGGTCTTCATATCCAGGAGAGGCCGGTTTCTGGATCAGGACGTTTCCTGTATCATCCATTGTTCCTGCCAAACCGTGTTTTTTCGCAAAATCCAGAAGATACTGAGAGATCATATGTTCTTTTTTTGAGGGCCTGGGGATGGTGCAAATTTCGGAAAAGTAATGCCAGAGCCGGTCCGGCTTCAGCAGCGTGATCGAATGTTCCATTTCTGTTATTTTGTGAACTGAGTTTTTGCAAAAATATTATTTTTTACCTTTACCCCGTCAATTCGGCGATTTTACGTGACTGGAAAAAAGAAGAAACCCAAAAAGGAACGGCTGAAGCTCGGAGTGAGAAGTATGGCTTTCAGGTACAGCATCTTCTTCTCCTTATCTATTTTTATCATCTTTTTTATCTATTTCATCATCACACTGGTATATTCGGTACAACTGGTTGCCGAAGATACCAGGAAGAATACCGAGAACCTTACGGAACTCACCCTGTCGCGGCTTACCAATGCCCTCAGCCGGGTGGAGCAGATGCCTCTGGTACTCGGGAAATCCCTGGATGAACCCAGCCCCGATTATTATGAAATTCTGCGGATTTTGCAGGGGATTGTCCTGGACGATCCCTATATTTTCGGGACCTGCCTTGCGTTTGAGCCGTATGCTTATCAACGGGATTCTCTCTATTATGCAATCTATTCCTATGAAACTCCCAAAGGGTTAAGAACCAAGTACCTGGGAGGACGGTCCTACAATTATTTTACGAAGGACTGGTACCGGATCCCCAAGGAGCAGAACAAACCGGGATGGTCTGAACCTTACTATGACCTTGGCGCCGGAGATACTCTAATGTGTACCTATTCCGTACCTTTTTACAAAAATTTCAAAGGGGAGCAACGGTTAATGGGGGTGCTCACCCTCGATGTCTCTTTGAGTTCGCTGGGAAAGATCGTTTCCAAGATAAAGGTTTACGAATCGGGCTTCGGGGTTTTGATTTCCAAGGGCGGAATCATCATTTATGCGCCCGACTCTACCTTGATTAATAAAAATATTCTGGAAATTGCCAAAGAACGGAAAAACAAAGCGCTGGAAGAAATAGTTCAGAAGATGATGAACGGGGAGAGCGGGTATGAAAGTTTTTCCGGACTTGACAAGAAGAAATCCAGTGAGGTATATTATTCTCCGCTGGCCTCCACGGGATGGTCTGTCGGGGTCATCTTCCCTACCGAAGAAGTCTACGCTTCCCTTCTCGACCTGGTGAAATACCTGCTGGCCGCTTTCGGGATCATCCTGGTGGTTGTTTTGCTGGTTTCGATCCTCATCACAAACCGGTTGACAAGCCCCATCAAGAAGCTGGTCAGACTGACGCATCAGATCGGCCATGGGGATTTCAGCGTGGAGATACCCAGGGTCAAGCGGCGGGATGAAATCGGCGTGCTTGCGAACTCATTCTCCGTGATGCTTGAACACCTCCGGAACTATATCCAGGATCTGGAGAAGACCACCGCTGAAAAGAAACAGATTGAAAGCGAACTGAATATTGCCCATACCATCCAGATGGGGATGCTTCCCCGGGAGTTCCCACTGCGGTCGGAATGTGAGTTGTTTGCCGTGCTGGATTCGGCACGTGCCGTTGGCGGTGACCTCTACGACTTCTTCTTTTTGGACCAGGATCATATGTTTATCTCGGTGGGGGATGTTTCCGGAAAAGGGGTTCCTGCCTCGTTGTTCATGACGGTTGTACGGACGCTTTTCCGTTCCCGTACGATGGATGGACAGCCGCTTCACCAGATCATGTCGCTGATCAACCAGGAGTTGTGCAAAGACAATCCCAACGTCATGTTTGTGACCATGGTTTCGGGGATCATCAACCTGAAAACCGGCTTCATCGAGCTGTGCAATGCCGGCCATAACCCTCCGCTGCTCATGCATAAAGACGGCAAGGTAAAACGGATCAACCTGTTCCCTGCGATCCCTCTGGGCATCATGGAGTACCACCAGTACAAGACCGAGAAGATCCAGATGGAGCCCGGCGACCGCCTGGTTTTATACACCGACGGCGTCACCGAAGCCCTGAACCTCCAGGATGATTTTTTCACCGAAAAACGGTTGCTTAAGGTATTGCATGAACACAGTGCGGCGGATGTCCCGGCGCTGGTCAAAGGGGTGGTAGACTCCATCCATACCTTTGCCGAAGGAGTGGAGCAGGCAGATGACATCACCCTGTTGATTCTGGGATTCCAGAAAACCGGCGTACAAACTCATCTTCCGATGGAGACCAGGCACCTGAGTGTTCGAAACCAGTTGGAGGAGCTCCCACTGATCGTAGCGTGCGTCGAAGAGATCACCCGCCTGTGGAACATCTCGTCAAAGACCAGCATGGAGATCAACCTGGTGTTGGAGGAGTTGTTTGCCAACATTGTATTCTATGCCTTCCCGGATAAAAAAGAACACCGGATCGACATGGCATTCGAACTCCTATCGCCCGGACTCTTGCAGATCCGGATCGAGGACGACGGCCGCTATTTTGACCTGATTGAGGCATCCGAGGAGGTAAAAACCGATGTTTCGCTTGAGGAACGGAAGATTGGCGGACTCGGGATTCATTTTGTAAAGCAGATGATGGACGGGATGAAGTACATCCGGAAAGGCGGGAAAAATTGCGTGATACTAATTAAACATTTTTAATAACAATCAGAAGATATTACTATGGAAGTGACAGATCAAAAAAAGGACAAATGCTCGGTGATCCACATCACGGGCAGGCTGGATACCACCAACTATACGGTGCTCGAGAAGAAGCTGATGGAACTCATTGACAGCGGAGAGAGCCGGTTACTGGTCAACCTCGCCAAAATGGACTACGTCAGCAGCAGCGGTTTACGCATCCTGCTCATGGCCTTGAAGCGGGTAGCGGTGGCCAAAGGAAAATTCGCGTTGTGCAGTCTGCAGGAAAACATCAAAGAGATCTTCGAGATATCGGGATTCACGAATATTTTTGAGATCTATACCAGCGAGGAAGAAGGGATTAAGGCATTCTAGGTGGTATACTACATTCACTTCACCGACCCCAACTCCCCGGAGATGCACGATTTTCTGGCGGGCATTCCGACCTGTCCGGGCACCTGTTTCTTCATTGACATCAACAAGTCGACGGATCTCAAGTACCTGGGTGGGCTGACGGATTGGGGGCGAAAACTGAACAACACCTTTAATTTTATCTCGTTTCTGAATGATTTCCCCGAGAACATTGTAAAGGGGATCGGGGATGAGATCATGCTGTTTATCCCTGATGAGGAACTGAAACGCAAATCCTCCTATACGACCTACTACCAGTTACTGGAGGAGATTTATTCGACTGTTGACAATATCCGCAGTTTTCCTATTCCTGAGATGTTCCTTCCGTGCAAAGTATCAGTTCACTATTGTACGGAGGTTTATAATATTACCTTTTTAAAAGGGGTCAACGACTATTACGGCCGGGACATTGACCTTACCGCCCGGTTGATGACAAAAGCCGTGGAGAACCAGATTGTACTGAGTGAGAAGTTCTATGTTAAGGTATTGAATGACCTGGTAAGCCTCAATCTCCCAAAGGATCACGGATGCATGGCGAAGATCTCGGAAACGTTCATGGAGCAATTCCGGGGGGTGCCGGAGAGGACGGAATACAGGGTTATTGAGACGTAAGATACGAGATGTGGGATACGGGATACGAGATATGAGATATAAGATATGATCTGGACGTATATTCTTTTGATTGTTACCGTAATGGTTTCCGGGGCGTTACCATTGCTTATTAAGCGCGAGAATCCGGTGGCGCTGAAGCTTTTGCTGGCTTTCAGTGCAGCGTTTCTCATCGGGATCACCTTTCTGAACCTGATCCCGGAAGTATTTGAGGAGTCGTTTCCCTACATCGGATTGTTCGTTTTGCTGGGTTTTTTGTTGCAACTGGTGTTGGAGTTGCTGACCCAGGGGGCTGAGCACGGCCACGAGCACGACTGCGAAAACTGCGGGAAGGAGACCCATATCTCTCCGTTCCTATTGATGACCGGGCTTTGTATTCACGCCTTCCTGGAAGGGATGCCCATCGTGCCCACCTTTGATCCCGAAACGCGTACCATCCTGGTCACGGGAATTATCGTCCACAACATCCCTATTTCCCTGGCGCTGGTCAGTTTGTTCATTCATTACGGGATGAGCCGCTTTAAAGCGATGTGGATGTTACTGGTCTTTGCCCTGATGACCCCATTCGGTTCCCTTGTCAGCCGGTTCGTTCAGGAAACCACGTTGCAGGACCTGACGCATTACTTTCATTACGTCATGGCCGTGGTGATCGGGATCTTCCTGCATGTATCGACTTCCATTCTCTTTGAAACGGAAGAGAATCATCAATACAACCTCCGTAAATTTGCCACCGTCATTCTCGGGTTAGCTGTAGCTTTCGCGATCTCCTTCTTCGGCCACGGGCATTAAAAAATACTTGTGGTAAAATAAAGAAAAATGTAAATTTGCACCCCCAATTCAAGGTCAGAACTTCAGTTCGTACTTCGTACTTCTACCTTACCTTCGTACTTCGTACTTCTGGCTTCTAACTTCGAATGGCCCAGGTGGTGAAACTGGTAGACACGCTACTTTGAGGGGGTAGTGCCCTTACGGGTGTGCAAGTTCGAGTCTTGTCCTGGGCACCGGAAGCAGCAGAGGCGACCCATTGGATCGCCCCTGCTGCTATTATGTAATGGGAACTCTTAACGTAAAAGAGTAACCTTCGTAGTTACGGGTCCATCCGCCGTCGTAGCACGAATAAAGTAAACGCTAGGCTGAAAAGTCGAGACATCGAACAATACCCGGCCCATATTGGCTCCATCCGGCTTTCTTTCGATCAATGTACGTCCGTCAGCCGAAATGAATGAAATAGAACGGACTTCTCCGGGTTTCATCCCGTTTAACTGCACAGTGACTTTATCCGAAGCAGGATTTGGAAAGACAGAAATATTACTAAGTTGTTTTTTGTCATCCCCGATGGCGGTATTGGATTCATTGATGATCAGTACATTGAATGTGGCTCCGACGAACAGCGGACTCATATTTTCGGTATAGATGGTCCAATTGCTGCCGTCGTACCCAACACAAATTTCTGAATTGACATACCCGGTTTGGCCAAGGGAGTTGGTGTCAAAAGTGGGTGGCACTGTTTAGTATATCGCAGGTGGTCAAACCACTCCGGCGCGAAATGGTTCATTTCATCGGCGGATTTTTATGCCCGAGAACTACACTACAGCTGTATCTCAATAATATTATCCGGCTGATTCAACATTGCTAAAAATTGATCAGTTGGAATAACTGCCCCACCCTGACGATATTTGTTATCTTCATACGTGAACTTAATAGGTTTACCGTTAATGGAAATAGCTTTGGGACCAAAACAACTTTCCTTTATTGCATATATGAATGTCACCGAATGACCTATGAAATCCATTGAAGCTGATAAACCATCTAAAGAATGTGGAATTACCGGATCGACAATTATATTTTCAAATTCAGCACGCAAACCAAGCAATCGTGAAACAATCAGGCCAATATAAATGCCTGGCCCGCTGGAATAAACCCGCCATCCTCCTTTCAGCGTAATTTTTCCTGTTTTTATTTCTTCGTATCGTTCATCAGCTTCATAACGATTCTTAAATATGACATCTGAACTACTGTAATAACAATTTGATTGGCGAATATCGCCACAGGGCACAATATCTCTGTACGCAACCGGATTTGCCTGACGAAGCGCTTTCAGAAAAGCATCTGCCCTACCTGTACGAGCTTGTGATTCTGCATAACGAATATGTTCATGCACGTACATAATGCCAATCTCGCGACCAAAGAATGTACTGCTTTCGGCTCTCTGAAAAAGTGTTTGAATACCACCTTTGTATTTGAGAGGACGGTTCATCAAACGAGCGCCATCAGGACCTTTCAGGTGTTGCTCAATAAGATCCTGGTGGTGATGAGCCTGTTCTTTTGTAAAAATTTCACTGATAATACCACGATTCATCGGCAATATACTATACTGGATATTGGTTTTATTATCACTTGGATGAAGCAGCAAACTGATACTGCGATCTTCTTCAACCAGGCCGTAACCTGCAACTACTCCATCCCTTATCAAATATTTGTTAAAATCTGCTTTTATCTGCTCACAGATTTCTTTCAATTCTTTAGCTTTTCTTGTATTACCGGTCTGCTCATACACCACCCGGTATTGAGTAAAGGCCTGATAATTCATTTCAACTGTCCAACTTGAAATCATGCGTTGCGCCATTTCCTTACTATACGGTTGAAGGGAATCATTCCAATCACCGCCACCAAAGGGCACTAACGCGGTGCCTGGAATAAATGAATAAACTATCATATTAATAAGCCTGTCAA
>JAZDGR010000169.1:0-6136 GCA_043806735.1 bacterium
TGTACCTTGAGCGAGTCTTCAGCCGTCGCCCCCTTGGGGATGACCTTGAAGAGATGAGCCACCGTCACTTTCCCCACGGCAGGTTGCTTTTTCGTTGCTTTGATCAGATGGTAGCCATATTCGGAACGAACCGGCGATGAGATTTTTCCGATGTCGGTCGTATAGGCGGCTGTTTCGAAAGTATAGACCATGTCAAACACGGTAAAATACCCCAGATCACCTTTGTTCCCTTTGATGAAGGGGTGCTGGGCATTGGCTTCCCTGTCGCGGGCCGAGGGATCTTCGGAAAGTTCCAGTGCAAGGGCTTCAAAACTTTCCCCGTTGAGAAGCCGTTCCCTGATCTGTGAGATCTTCTGCCAGGCGATGAGGGTATCTTCGGGAAGGGCATCCGGGCGTACCCGGATGAAGATATGGCTGGCACGTACGTCGCTCTTTGACCGTTCGTAAGCTTCCGTTATCAGGTTATCGATGGTAGCTTCATCCGTAAAGTAGGGTTTTGCAAGTTGCTCCCTGTAGCCGGCCAGTTCCGTGCGAAACGACGTCAGGGTATCCAGGCCCAGGTCTTCAGCTTCCCTCACTTTCAGTTTGAAATTGATGAACAGCTCCAGGTATTCATTTAGCGACTCCTGGTCAATGGGTTGATTCTTGACATTGTTCTTCTGGTAGATGGTCAGAAACTCGCCTACCGTAACATTTTTTCCTGCAATGGTCATCAATACCTCGTCATCTGAGACCTGAGCCAGGGAACCGACGTAGCAAACTGAAAGCGTCAATAACAAAAGGACACGGAATGGGTAACTTTTCATTTCTATCTCTTTATTTAGTTTTGTACTTAATAACGATTCTTCCGTAAAAAAATTTTAGGGGCTGTAATTTGGGGCTTCGCTAATGATGGTCACATCGTGCGGATGGCTTTCATTGACCCCTGCCGCGGTAATTTTCAGAAATTTTGCTTTTTGCAGCTCTTCAATGGAACGGGATCCCGTGTATCCCATCCCGGAGCGCAACCCGCCAACCATCTGATAAATGACTTCCGAGAGGGCTCCCTTGTAAGGGACTCTTCCCACTATGCCTTCCGGAACGAGCTTTGCAATATCATCTTCCACATCCTGGAAGTACCGGTCTTTGGAACCCTGCTGCATCGCTTCGATGGATCCCATGCCCCGGTAGGTTTTGAATTTGCGTCCCTCAAAGATGGTGGTATCTCCCGGGGATTCATCTACCCCTGCAAAGAGGGAGCCGGTCATGATGGAATGCGCCCCTGCAGCGATGGCTTTTACAATATCTCCTGTATACCGGACCCCGCCATCGGCGATTACCGGTATTCCTGTGCCTTTTAGCACAGAAGAAACAGCATAGATAGCAGAAAGCTGCGGGATCCCAATACCCGCAATGACGCGTGTGGTACAGATGGAGCCCGGGCCAATTCCAACTTTGACGGCATCCACACCCAGTTTTGCCAGGTCTTTTGCAGCATCAGCTGTTCCGATATTGCCCACAATCAGATCGATATCAGGGTACTCTTTCCTGACTCTCCTGGCCATCTCCATTACTCCCTTTGAGTGTCCGTGAGCGGTGTCTATGACCACCGCATCGACTCCTTCTTTTACCAGGGCCGCCACTCTGTCCATGGTGTCGGAGGCGATCCCGACTGCTGCTGCTACCCGTAGCCGGCCAAGGTTATCTTTACAGGCGTTCGGCCGGGCTTTCACTTTGATGATATCCTTGTAAGTGATCAGTCCGACCAGTTGATTGTTCTTATCCACGACCGGAAGCTTCTCGATCTTGTGCTGCTGGAGAATGGCTTCCGCTTGTTCGAAATCGGTAAATTCGGTAATGGTGATCACCTTATGGGTCATCACTTCCGTGACAGGTCGCATCAGGTCACGCTCAAACCGCAGATCCCGGTTGGTTACGATACCTACCAGCTCTTTCCGGTCATTGACCACGGGGATCCCTCCGATGCCATGCTCTTTCATCATGCTGAGAGCGTCTCCCACCAGGGCATTTTCTGCCAGGGTCACCGGGTCGAGGATCATCCCGTTTTCGGCCCGTTTGACTTTCCTGACCTGCAAAGCCTGGGAGGCAACCGACATGTTTTTATGCAACACCCCGATGCCCCCTTCCTGGGCCATGGCTATCGCCATAGTCGATTCGGTAACGGTGTCCATGGCGGCAGAAACGATGGGAATATTGAGTCGGATTCTCCGCGAAAGAAGGGTGGAAACATCCACATCTCTTGGGAGTATCTCTGAATAGGCCGGAATCAGAAGAACATCATCGTAGGTCAATCCCTCGCCCTGAAATTTATCCTGATCGAAGAACATAATGCAGATCTCCTTTTTAGGTGTGCAAATGTACGAAATTATTTTTTATGCATTTCGCACGGAAGCAATTGCGATCTTTGTGAGATCACCGATCCATTCTAACATCCAAACTTTAGTTTCGGGAAATGCCTATTGGGAAAAGCACTTTCCCGGACTCGACTACATCCTTGAAGCCCGGATTCTTCCTGAGGATTAATTTTTGAACAATTTCTAAGTTTTCCTTAATTTTATTGGTTCCTTTGTAATCATTAAAACCAGCAGCCATGAAAACAAAGATTACCCTTCTAGTTGCACTTGGTCTTTCTGTTTCCCTTTCCCAGGCTCAATTTCAGAAAACCCTCATCGATCCGGCCACAGCCAGTGCACATCAGCTTCCCATCCACCCGTTTCACTCCTCCATCCTGACCCAACCTTTATCCGGAGAGGTCCAACCGGGGCAGGTATTCCCGGTCTGGAACCGGCAGTTAATCTCTTTTGAGAAAAAGCATCTGTTACCCGAAGCCGAAATGCAGGAGAAAGCGGCGAAAACCAAACGTAAACTCGAACACCTTCAATCGGATTATCCGGATGAATCTGCGTTGAAAGGAATTGCAGACAATCCGACTATCGGAGCCAGTTTTGAAGCTAACTGGTTTGATGAGACCACACCTCCCGACAATTCCATGGCCATCTCGGCTGGAGGGCTTATTGTGAGTGTGACCAACTCGCACATTGAATATTACAACACCAGCGGAACCCTGCTTTTCACATCCTCTTTCGATGATTTCTTCAATGATCCCTCTTTTACAGCATTGATCTATGATCCTGTAGTACTGTATGATTCGCAAGCCGACCGGTTCTTCATGGTCGTACTTCACGGAAGTAACTCAAGCGTATCCACAGTCATTACCTGTTTTTCAAAAAGTAACAATCCTTCCGACGGCTGGTGGGTTTACAAACTCTCCGGAAATCCGCTGGGCAACGCGTGCTGGTTTGATTATCCCAAGATCGGCGTGTCGAACAATGAAGTGTATGTGACGGGGAATCTGTTCACCGACAATGATGTCTTTTCACAGGTCGTGCTTTACCAGATCCCGAAAGCGCCCGGCTTTGCAGGTGGTTCGCTGAACTATAGTTACTGGTACAACATTACCGAATCGCCTTTTACCCTGGTTCCGGTATCCTATGGACAGCAAGGAAACTATGGTCCGGGCATTTACCTGGTTTGCACTGCGCCGAACAATGTTGGCGATGATCACATCCGGTTGTATGACCTCACTGATGATCTCTCAGGAAATCCGCAACTGAATGTGTCCTCTATAAGCACTTCGTTTCAGCTGGCTGGTGACGCTCCGCAGCTGGGGACTGACATTCTGCTGGATAACGGGGACAACCGAGCACTCGCCGGGTTCTGGCTGGACGGGATTATCCACTTCGTGTTTCATTCGGAATATACAAATAATTATAACGGTTTGAATTATAACCGGTTAACCGTTTCAAATCACTCTTTATGGAACACAACTTTCGGACTTGATGGGTATGATTACTCCTATCCCAACGTAGCTTCATTCGGAAACAGTGAGACCGATAAATCGGTGATGATCGGTTTTGATCGGGTCGGATCTGACATTTATCCCCAGTTCCGGGTAGTCTATTGCGATGATGCGGGGAACTGGTCCGCTTCTACCCTGATCAAAGAGGGGACCGACTATGTAGATGTTTACCAGTCGCAGGGTGTTGCCCGGTGGGGGGATTATACCGGCATTTCCCGGAAGCATAATGCATCCAAGCCCGAGGTATGGATGAGCGGATGTTTCGGGACCTTCCGGCTCGACGAGCATGCGTTCGACAGCTGGATTGCACAGATCAACGGGGTATCCATCGGTATTCCGGAATCGGAAGCAACAAAAACGACCTCCGTGAAGCTGTTTCCCAATCCGGTTACCGACCGCATTAATGTGGAGTTTGAGCTTTCCGACCGCTCGGAAGTGGAGATTACTGTCCTCGACCTGCATGGGCGGGTGGTAAAACTCTTATTGCGGGACACCGCCCCTGCCGGGAAGCATTGTTTTTCCTTCAACAAGGGGGCGCTTCAACCGGGCAGTTATTTCATCAGGGTAAAAACAGCTAACCATCAGACCGACCATGAAAAATTTATTGTTGAGTAGCGCAATTCTCCTTTCGATTCTGTTTGGATCGACCTGCCAGAACAGGGGAACAAACAAAACAGAAACAGCAGCAAAGAACGATACGGTCGTTACGACCCCGGTGGATTCTTCGCAGGCTTTACGAGCGGCCGGTGACACCGTTCTGCCTCAATCCAGCAGGACGGAGACTACGATCAAAGGAACCACTTCTAAAACACCCGGCGCCGTAATTCATTCCGGCCCGAATCAGGCGGAGACCGACAGCATTAAGAAAGCCAAATCAAAGGCGAAGAAGTAGGACTTAATAAAACAACCAGTCCTGCGGCAGAAGTTGCTTCTGGAGCGTCGGGCTTTTCACATACACGTTCAGGTCGTCACTTCCTGTCTTCTTAAAAAAGGTGATCGTCACCGGATGAAATCCTTTCGCCAGTCCGATGGTTCCCTCCTTTTCCCGCATGCCGTGCAGTCCGTCGTTATCGACCACAAGCTTGTTACCGATATAGAGCCGGCTGCCATCGTCGGAATCGGTGTAAAACGTATAGACATTCCGTTCCGGAACCTGAATATACCCTGTATAGACAACACCAAACCGTTCGGGATTATTTCGCGGTTCAAATGAGAAATAGGGCAAGGTTCCCCATTTGACCGGGATCAGCTTAGCAAAATCAGGTAAACTGTCCCAGTCTCCTTCGAAGTACTGGTACCGGATGCCGGATGCCGGATTTCCGACTGCTTTCGCGGCATATGGCAATACCATGGTAAACGTGCGGGATGCAGTCCCGCTTACCGGCTTGCCATCGCGGAAGCACCTGGCTTTGACGGTAACCGCTCCGCGTATTTCCAGGGGTTCGGTATAGAGAAACGAGGTGTCGACAGGATCTGACCCATCGCCGGTGAAGCGAATCTCCACATTAGGCCGGTCAACTATCAATTCGATCTTCAGTTTGTCGATGAATTGATCAAAATCAGCTTTGATAACCGGGGGATTGGTAAGGTCGAGTGCCCCGGGCTGGGCAAAGGAAACTCCGTGATAGATAAAAAGAAAAACAAACAGAAAAAGAAAAACACGCCTCATATTGCTTGAAGTTAAATTAGAGGCGGTAAAAGTAAGAATTATTTACTTTATCCTGCGTTCTATGCAGGGACGGTAAAGAGATAGACTGTCTCTCCATCGATGCACCCCGGATCCGGAGTACAATTTCCCAAAGCGTTGGCTCGGTGACCCCCCCGGGTCATTTTCCAGATAGTGACATTCCCACCGGCATCCGGAGAAGGAGGAGGGATTTCGTTGGCATTCTCGAGCTTTGTGATCAGTCCATCGACTGTATCGACGGCCAGATCAACGGTTTTGCGAAGCCGTTTGCCCGAAGGAACCACGTAAATGTTCAATTGTGCCATAATTTCAGAATTTAGGTTAATTTCAGGGTGTTAAATTATATATAATATCGAGAATATGCAATCTTATCCGATCGATTTTTACAAATTTGGTCAAACTTATAAAATATTCTAATTTTGGTATAGCCATATTATAACCATTCTGCTCATGTTAAGAAAGGTGTTTTTCTCAATTCTCCTATTTTTTTTCTTCGCCAGATTGTCTGTTTTTACGGGTTTTACCCAACATCTTGTGAATGTTCCGCTTTCCAGGCAGTATCATATTCAAACCTGGAACCTGGATGCCGG
>JAZDGR010000170.1:0-12340 GCA_043806735.1 bacterium
CCGGGATAGTTCGACCGCAATGCCGGCATATCAGGGTTCGCATAGACGTTCTTTTTTACGTCTACGAATTTTATCCCAAATAGGTGGCATCAATTTATTTCAGGAAGTGGCATCAATTTGGTTCGGGACGGAAACGGGTCATTACTCCCGTCCGTAAGGGACTTTCACCCTCTGGACTTTCTTTGTCAATTATTCAAAGAACTTTAATATATTTGTCATTCAGGGCACACACATGCACCTATACCCAATGCTACGTTCTATCAGGATCGCTTGTGAGATCCCAAAATCCAACGCACTGGGCTTAGCTGCGAGGCGGCGTTACCAGCCATAAAAATAAAAAAGAAAAAAATGAGGACTATTGAAAAAATATGTATTTTTGTAATTACAATGTAATTATAAAACCAAGCGTATGCAAGTATCAATAATTGACATCGGAAATTCAAAAGGGATCAGATTGACAAAGACTTTGTTAGAAAAGTATGAAATTAAAGATAAAGTCGAGTTGATATTAGAGAAAGGTCGAATTATTTTAAAACCAATAGCTAAACCAAGACAAGGTTGGGAAAAATCATTTCAACGGATGCATGAAAATGGTGATGATAAACTTCTGATTGATGACATCTTTAACGACGAAAATCTTGAAGAATGGAAATAAATCAATATCAAATCATTATTGTCAATCTGGATCCTACGGTTGGAAGTGAAATTAGAAAAACACGTCCGTGTTTAGTGATTTCCCCCAATGAGATGAATAAACACCTGAGAACCATAACTATTGCACCAATTACGTCAAAGTCTAAGGATTATATAACCAGGGTTAAATTTGAACTCGAAGGAAACGTTAATTGGATTGCACTTGATCAAATCCGAACCATAGATTTGACAAGGATTATTAAAGTTATCGGTAAGCTTGATATAAAGGAAATCAAAAAAGTAAAATCAATTATTAAAGAGACGTTTGTTGATTAACAATTTACGGCTGGTAATCGAGTAGGCGGCCGGTGAGCGGTTAAACCCACCGGTACACCTCTCACACCACACCGGCTTGAAGTAGTTCAACCATCCCCGGTAAGTCGATTCAAATGCAAATCCCAGATACTCATAATTGAGTGGCTTGCGGATTGCGCTTTTCTTCTCATTCACTTTCAGGTGTAACCGGGTTTCGATAAACCGGGTGATCCTGCGTTTTACTCTGTGAGCTGCCCGTGCAGGGGAAATCAACTTTCTCTTTACAGTTTGCTATGTGCCTGGCAGAGAATTTCGGGAAGGTGATCTTCATAACGGCAAAGGAAGGATTTTCAAAGACCATGCAGGATAAGTTGAAAATGTCCGACCTTTTCACACTCTTTTTTTCGCAATAGTAAAATTTTTCGTACCTTTGTTCAATAGCTTCATACCAGTGACCTACACGATACATATTCATGACAAGGGCAAGAAGGCAAAAAGCATTATCAACATGCTTAAAACCCTCGAAGAGGATTATGATTTCATTGAAATAGTTGAAGAACCCCATGATATTTATCCTCAGACACAACAACTCCTCAAAAAGAGATATAGAGACTTCCTGGAAAACCCGACCGGGAAAGACTGGAATGAACTTAAAAAAGAACTAGAAAAATTGTGACCGCCGGCAGACTCATTTTCACATCTGGCGCAGAGACGGATATCAAGGAATCTTTTATTTGGTATGAGACGCAACGGCCCGGCTTGGGAGATAAATTCGTTGATGAACTTGATTCTCTTGCAATAAGAATTCTGAAAGATCCCGGTCATTTACCAGAAGTTCTGCAAAATATTCACAGAGCAAATCTCAAAAAATTTCCCTTCTCTGTTTTCTTTGTTATTTCTACCAGTAATATTTACGTAATTGCCATATTCCACAATAGCAGAAACCCTCAAATCTGGAAAAACCGGACTTTAAAGTGATCCTGTAGTGATTAATTTACTTACTCTCCTCTCACACCACCTCTTTTCGTATAGGATAACTCCAGAATAATAAGGTGTTGAAAAAAGCATAGAAGACCACGCCGGCCTGGTTTTCCAACATGGATTCCACCAGGATGTTTAAGCTGAACAGGAGAAGGAAGAAAAAGTAGATGTAATCTTCCCTGCGGAATGCGGAAACAGCCGGGAGGATCAGCATCAACATCAGGGGAATAAACCCGATCAGACCGAGGGAGATGAACGTCTGAAGATATTGGTTATGGGCATCCAGCCGAAGCTTAATGGCGCCGCTAAACTGTTTGTCGGCATATTCTTTCAACAAGGCATCCTTGACATCTCCCGTACCCACCCCGAAAAGCGGATGCTCCCGGATGATCCGGAAGGAGGATTCCCAGATCAACACCCGTCCGGCCGTTGCTTCTACCACATCCGGCGGGATGCTCTGAATCCCCTCGATGGCTTTTTTCCCTCTCTCGAACCGGCGCAACGTCGCTGGCGAAATCAACAGGAACCCGATGACCGAAACGAGTAGGATAGCCGGATAGAGAGCGGCTTTGCGGTTCGGTTGCCGGAAGAAAAAAACCAGAGCCATCACTACGTAAATACCCATCAGGCTGATGATCCCCATCTTGGACGACAACAAGACCACCATCAGATTAAAGTAGAGCAAAAGCACTCCGATGAGAACCAGGTGCCAGCGGCGGAGGTAACGGATGTATTCCCGTGCGAGGAAGATCACCAGGACGATCGCAAAATCGAGAAACATGGCAAAGTAACCGGCATGATGAAACATCGAGAGCCGGGTGTAGAAAAAAACCCTGGCTTCTCCGGTCTCATTGAACCTCAGAAACGCATTTCCCATGCAAATCAGGGAAGCTGCCAGGCATCCGAGAATATAAGTCAGAAAAATATAGTCCACCCGGAGCGCCGAAAAAACACGGGAATCCAGGGTAGCAAACAACAGCGGAAAGACCAGCAGGGAAAGTTTGACCTCGATATCGAACATCCCGTATTCCATATTGTGGGAATACAATAAGCCAATCAGGTACAGTACATAGAACCCGGAAAAGAGCAACAGGTTATATCGATACTTGCCGGTTCCGATCCGCTTGATCTTGGACCAGAAACGCAACTCAGCCGCCCAATTGATCACCAGAAACCCGATCACCCAGGAAGCCATTCTGTTCTTAATGGGGATGGCGAAACCCAGTGTCAGGAACAACAGGACATATACTGCCCGGTGGAAAATCCCGATCCAGTCCCACACCTTCCACCAGCTTATTCTTTTATGGGTTCCCTGTTGCATTCAGATACCGTTGAAGAAATTCCTGAAAATCCCGGAAAATCTGCTCCCGGTCAAAATGTTCAACCGCGTAAATGTACGCATTTTCCGACAGCCGGTGATAGAGCGCCCGGTCGTCTCGTATCCGGAGGAGTTGCCTGACCAGATCCGCAGCATCTTCCGGAGTATATGCCAATCCGCACTGCCCCTCGTCAATGAACAACGCTTTGGCTTCTCCTTCGACTCCCAGAAGGATCGGCTTTTTCATGGCGAGGTTTTCGAAGATCTTGGAAGGGATCGCCCCGCGGAAAAGCTCCAGTTTCTTCAACGGGATGACCGACACGTTGATCGCATGGATCACCTCCGGCATGCGCGATTTCGGGAAGGCGGGCAGGAAGGTCACATTGGCCAGGTTCCAATCCCGGGCGATCCGCATCAGTCCGGATTTTACCGGGCCCTCGCCGGCCAGGATAAACCGGATCCCCGGCTCTCCCTCCAGCATACGGGCAGCCTGCAACACCACCTCAAGTCCCTGTGCATAACCCAGGATTCCGCCGTAAAATACGATGAAATCATCCGGGGAGATGCCCTCTTCTTTCCTCCAGTCAGAAACCACCGATCCGGATCTGTAAAAATTCAGGTCGACTCCGTTTTTCAGCCAGAAATAGTTTTTCTCCGGAAATCGTGCAGATATATTCCGGATGATCCCCTGGGTTTGCCCGGTGATCAGATCTGAGTTCCGGTAGAGAAATTCTTCCAGTGTGGTCGATATCCGGAGAAAAAAGCGGTTCTTTATCAAGCCTAATTTCTCAGCGCTTTCAGGCCAGAGATCGGAGATATTGAACACCAGCTTTGCTCCTTTTAACCGTTTGAGAAGAACCGCCGTGATCCCCAGGAATAAAGGCGGAGATTCACAAATGATCAAGTCAAACCGTTTCAGGCGGGTCCAGCCAACCCAGAAAGAGGTAAACACAAAGGAGAAATAGGTCATCAACCGGAACCACACCCGGGTATTTTTGGTAACGAAGATCGCCGCACGGTGAATGGTTACCCCGTCTGCCTCCTCTTTCAGGTACCATCTGCCCCGGTATCCTTCAAACACTTCCATGTGAGGATAATTCGGCATGGCCGTGAGCACCTCCACCTCATTTCCCTCTTTCCGGAACCTGACTGCCAGTTCCGAGATGCGGTTTTGCGGCGCACCCACCTCTGGAGGATAATATTGAGTGAGAAACAGGATGTTCATACCATCAGGGATTTGCCCGGATCTCGCGGGGGAGTTTCCGTTCACGCTCATACCGGTTCATGGCAACCATAGCCAAAAGGTACTGTGCCAGGTAGCAGACCGACTCAATGACCGTATAAATGATACAAAACTGATAAAAGTCGGGGTTGGGAATAAATATCAGGGAAACGATCGCCAGAAAATAGACAATCTGCCAGACCGAGAGCCATTTGATCCGTTCAAGCCCTACCAGGACAATACCAACGGTGGAAACGATAAACCGGATCCCGAATCCGATCACCAGGACCTGGGTAATACTCCCTGAAGTTTTCCACTCCGGCCCGAACAGGAACACGAACAGCTCAACACCCCAAAGCCAGATCACCGCTGCTCCCGCCAGGGTAAGGCCGGCAAGGATTGCCGTGATCTTATGGATCCCGGAAGCAATGGGAAGCCGATTGTTTTTTCGTTCCGCGATTCGCTGGTAGAGCACCTGCCCGATGCTTGCGGCAAGCAATGCCATGGGCACGATCAGCATCTGGCGGCTGAGGTCGAAATATCCGGTGTCGGTCGTGCTGAAGATCCGGTTGACAAAGAAAACCGGCAGCAAAAGACTGATCACATTCAGCAGCGCTGGCAAGGTGGCAAACTTCGGAAAATCGTTGTACCGCTTCCAGCCATACAACATCTTCGTTTTACTGAACCGGCCCCACCGGAATCCCTCCCGGGTTAATTGGAAATAGCCTGAGATAATATTCGCCAGATGGCCCAGCAGGGCGCCAATGACCAGCCCGATGGATGATCCCAGGAAGCCCATGCCTGTCTGTATCGCCCCTTCCACGCCTCTCCGGGATATCTTGTTGACCGCGCTGGCCCGGTATGCTTTCCTGCGGATCAGCCAGTAGTTGACTGCTGTCGAACCGGAGAAAAGCAGGGTGGTGATGGGGATAAACCACAGCCACCTGAGAAATTGTTCAGGGAATCCGACCAGCAGCGCAAACGGATGGAAGAACAGGATCAGCAGGATCAGGGCGGCGATATTAACAGCCAGACTCAGCAGTACCGACAATCCGAACAGGTTGGCAGCCACCCGCTCTCCCCTGGGCAGTACAATGGCCATCTCCACCCGCAAGGTACCGATCGTGACCAGGATCTCCACAATGCTCAGGTAGATGGCGAACGCTCCGAAGTCGGCTGGAGTAAACAACCGCCGGAGGAGGGGTTGCAGGAGGATAGGAATGGCCTGGGCTATGGCAATGCCGGATGTCAGCGTGAAAACGTTGCGCGCCAGGTCGCTGGAATAGACTGAATTTATACGGGCAATCGAGATTTTCATGGAGTTGTTCTATTCCTTCAGGAAGAACGAACGCGGACGAAGAACCCTGTCAAACGTAAAATACTGGATCAGCACAAAATCCTGGCCATCGTTCACCAGGGCATACAGCCTGTCAATGTCGTATGGAATCGGATTCCCGTTCAGATCCAGGGCTCCTGTCCCCTCTTTGAAATAAGTTTTGATGGTCTTAGAAACGCTGCCGGTATCGGTCAGGGTGATACTAGCCGACGGCGTGGAGGAGAGAATCGAATCTTTTCGCAACGGTTCCATATCGTTGAGGACAGCTTCAAAGTTCAGGTTCCGGAAGCCGGTTAGAAAATTGAGCACCGCCAGCGTATCGAATCCGGGAATACGCAGTTTTTCAGGATAGGAATATAAGGAGACGGAGGCATTGCGGTTGTTGATGACGAGATACGACTCGTTGCGTTTTCCCGGGATTTCTACCAACACGGAAGCGATGGCCGAAAGTTCTTTCTTGAAGACGGTATAATCCCTCCAGGTATTGATCATCGGGGAATACCGGGGGGAAACAAACCCTCTGAAGCTGGGGATCCAGGTGACGAACGGGATGGAGCTGTGTTCCATCAGCATATAACTTCCCCGGTTGCTCATGGTGGCTCCACCCACGTAATAAACCTTGGTCAGCTTTTCATGCGGGAACCACCTGATGGTATGAAAGAGATCGATCCGGTAAACTTTCTGGTAGACTTCGACTTTCACCGAGTTGACCGAAAGTTCTTTGATCACGCTGTTGTAAGCAGCCTGCGAAACGGGTTCCTTCACTTCCAGGTCGTGCATCGTCCCCAGCAGCATGTGTACGTTGAATTTCGAGGCGGGATACGTATCATTCACGGTCCACTGGCCCGATGGCTGGCGTGAAAGAGTCACCATGTTGTTGTTTTTATCCGACATAAAGATCCGGGTTACAGAAGAGGTGTCTTCCACCGCAAATTCGCTCAGCGCCCGCTTGAAGGTTTTGTTGGATTGGGAGAGGATCAACATGCCGGCAACAACCGCCAGCACAATGACCACGAGGAGTATGATCCGGTTTTTTTTCATTTAGGTAAATTTCCTTTTTCTTAGTTGATGTTTCAATAGTCCGAACCCGAGGATCAGCAGCACTGGCACGACCATATTCACCAGCTGCCAGAGAGTACGCTGCCTGGCTGCTTTGGGTGCGTCCAGCAACCGAAGGGTCAGCTCCCGCGACCGGATGGTGATCAGACCGGAATCGTCGCAGAGATAATTCAGGATGTTCAGCAGTAAATCCTTGTTCCCGAAGGTTTGACGGGTATACTGGTCATATCCCAGAGGCAACGGGTACTTCTGGCTGTAATGGAACTGGTTTTTGGCAATGTCCCCGTCGGCAATGACCACCATTCGGGTGAACATGCTCTTCTTCCGGAATCCCAAATCCTTATTTTGCTCTATCTCAGGAGGAATCCGGAAGAGGTAGGCCGAGGTGAATGTACCCTCCAGCAATGCGGCAACCGGTTGCGGACCGCTGCTGTACATCCGCTGGTCGGGCTCAACCCTAAGGATCTCCAGGTCAATCAGGGCGGGAGCATTCACTAGGCGGGAATAGGGAGATGTGGTCAGGAGAATTGTTTTTTTCACCCCTGGGGAATCGACCGTATCCAGACTGCTGATGAATTCCGTTTTGATCGCATTCAGTCCGCTCACAATCGGGTGGCTCATCGTCGGGGTCAGGATCGGAAAGAAAAACCAGGGAAAGAACTCAAACTGCGGCTGGTCACCTAGTTGTCCGGTTTTAATCGGGATCGACAGGGCGCTGATGTCCATGACGAGGTTCTTGTTCAGCCGGATGCCGTAGCTGAAGAACATGTCGTCGAGGTTCAGATCCCTTGCGATTCCCATCGTGGAAGAGCTCCCCTGCAGACTGTCCATTTTAGCAAATACCGGGTCAATCATCCACAACACCCTTCCTCCCCGCATGATAAACTGGTCGATCAGGAATTTGTCTTTTTCCTCAAATAGTTTTTCCGGACCGGCGATGATCAGGGCTTTGTATTTATTCACCAGCGGCTCTCCGGTTGAATCTGTTTTCAGCCTGATACTCAGGGAATTGATCTGGCTATTCACCGTGATCCGTTCCACGTTGTAATATTCCGAAAGCGACTCTTCCAGATCTACTGTCTCCATCCGCGACAGTTCCCCTTGTCCTTCCAGGATAGCTACCCGGGGTTTGCTCGTGTTTGTCAGTTTCTCAATGGCATTCCCGAGGTTGAACTCGAGCGCCTGGATGGAGTTGTTGAGCACCTTCTGGGGATCCTGTCCCAGTTGGGTCATAAGCAGCTGGACCGGGAGTTCCCGTCCCTGGTAAACGACCATCGTGCCCGGGAAAATGATCAGTTGTGACGACTCTCCTTTTTTCGTAACTCTTAGATCGGTGGGCATCAGCCCCTGTTCCACCAGCAGCCGGTAGGTATCATTCCGTGCTTTGGCATCCGGATTTTCCGATGGATTGACGAACTCGTAGTGGATGTGTTTGCTGTAAGCCCTGAATTCTTCGAGCAGTTCGCGGGTTTCATTGGATAGACGCCGGAATCCGGGAGGCAACTCCCCCTCCAGGTAAACCCGGAAGAAAATATCGTCTTTCAGGTTCTTTAAAATCCCTTTCGTGGCGGGGGAGAGCGAATAGCGTTTTTCTGCCGTAAGGTCAACCCGTGTAAAAACGAACGAAGCGATCACATTCACCAGCACGATGATGACCATACCCAGAACTACCTGAAAGATGTTGTTACGCTTAATATTCCTTCTCACCATTTCACCATTTTCTTCCTTCCAGCCTGAGCTTCGTCAATAGTATAAACAACGCCATCACACTCAGGAAATAAATCAGATCCCGCGTATCGATCACCCCCCGGCTCATTGAAGAGTAGTGTGCGTTCAAACCCAATGACTGGATCAGCAATCCTGTTTTTCCCGAAAGGATGTATGTATAAATGAATTCGAACCCGATGTAAGCAAAAAAGCAGAGGAAAACGGCAATGATAAAGGAGATAATCTGGTTGTCGGTCAGCGAAGAGGCAAATATGCCGATGGATACAAAGCCTGATCCAAGCAGAATCAATCCGATATAGGATCCCCAGATGCTGCCCAGGTCGAGATTCCCGGGAGGCAATCCCAGCCTGTACACGGTATAAACGTAGAGGAGCGTCGGGATCAGCGAAAAAACCACCAATACCACCCCTGCAAAAAACTTGGCCAGTACCACCTGGATATCGGTGAGCGGTTGTGTCATCAGCAATTCCAGCGTCCCGCTTTTCTTTTCATCGGCAAACGACCGCATAGTGATGGCCGGAATCAGGAAAAGGAAAACGAACGGGCCGAGGATAAAAAGTCCGTCGACATTGGCAAATCCGAAATCCAGGATGTTAAACTGCATCGGGAATACCCAAAGGAACAGCCCCATGATCATCAGAAATACCACCACCACGATGTATCCGACCAGGGAGTTCAGGAAGCCGTTGATCTCTTTCTTGAACAGGGTGAACATGCGGATTCAAGGATTTGGAGTGCAAAGTTAAAATTATTCTTGGATGCCAACTGCCAACTGCCAACTGTCATTCCCCCTCAACCAGCACCGAGGTATCGAGCTTTAATCCCAATAAACTGCCGGCGTCGCCACGGTTGATGGCAATCTGGATGTACCCGCTGGTGCTGAACAGGGCAAGCATTTCTCCCTCGTGCACATCCTGGTAGGATTTGCTTATCTCCGTGATCCGGTACGAGGGAGACCGGAAAGTAATCACGAATTTCCGGTTTTTGAAGATGGATTTGAACAGCGTTTCCGTGATGTTGATAAAGGCATTTCCGTAGTTATCCACGTAGATGACCTTTCCTTTGATCTGATCACCGCTGAGTACGGGCTGGAACGCCATTCTGTTATAGAGTTTTTCTTTGGGATGCCCCAGCTCCGTCAGCGGTTTCCCCTGGGCGATATGGCAAGCCGCTTTGACAAAGACATCGCGCGTGGAGAAGGTAAAGTAATCCGAATCCTGGATGATGTCAAGCTCAATGATCGTCTCCGGCTGTTCATCAAAGATCAGGGAAAAGATCCCGTTATCGGTGCCGATAAAGTAATGGCCCTTGTGAAACACCAGGGTATGGGGACTTTCGATAGAGGCTTCGGTGTTGATGGCCAGGATATGGATGCTGCCATCCGGGAAGTTCCCGTAGAAATTCCGGATGATGAATGCCGCCTGGTTGAGGTCAAATGGGGGGATTTCGTGCGAGATGTCGACAATGACCGCACCGGGCAACTGACGGAGGATGGCTCCTTTAACCGCCCCCTGGTAATGGTCCTTCGACCCCCAGTCGCTGGTCAGTGTGATGACAGACATCGAATAATTCGTACTTTTGCGAAGTAAAAGTAACTATTTTTTCATGAGCGAGAAAATAATCCGGATCGAGTCGATCGATCCCCTGGAGATCTTCGGCGTCAACGATCAGAATCTGGAAGAGATCCGGAGTTTCTGGCCGAAACTGAAGATTGTAGCCCGCGACAATACCGTGAAGGCTATAGGGGAGGAAGCCATATTACTGGAATTTGAAGCCAAGTTTACCTCTTTGCTCCTCCATTATGAAAATTTCGGGCGGCTGACCAAAGCCGATATTGTCTATCTTCTTGGATCCGATAACGGGGAAGCGACTTTGCTCCCGGAAGGTCATCATGCGGAAGTGTTGGTCCATGGCCGGAACGGCATGCTTATCCGCGCCCGGACACCCAACCAGCGGAAAATGGTGGAGGCCGTCGATCAGAACGACCTGGTCATTTCAATCGGCCCGGCCGGGACAGGGAAAACCTATACCGCCGTGGCGCTTGCCGTCAGAGCATGGAAAAACAAGGAGGTTCAGCGGATCATCCTTACGCGTCCGGCCGTGGAGGCAGGTGAAAACCTGGGATTTCTTCCCGGCGACCTGAAAGAGAAGCTGGATCCCTACCTTCAGCCCCTGTACGATGCGCTCCGCGACATGCTCCCTACACAGAAACTGCTGGCATTCCTCGAAGACGGCACCATCGAAGTAGCCCCGCTGGCTTTCATGAGAGGACGCACGCTCAACAATGCCTTCGCCATCCTTGACGAAGCCCAGAATACCACGCCCGGACAACTGAAAATGTTCCTCACCCGCATGGGCGCCTCGGCCAAGTTTATCGTCACCGGCGACATCACCCAGATCGACCTGCCGAAAAACCAGGTATCCGGACTCGTCAATGCCCAGACCATCCTCAAAGACATCCCCGGGATCTCTTTCGTCTACCTCGACGACAGAGACATCCTCCGGCACAAGCTCGTGAGCCGCATCATTAAGGCGTACCAGAAATAAATTATATGGTGATGTGGTGGTATGGTGATTGTGGTGATTGTGGTGATTGTGGAGGTTGAGAAACTATGTTGCAGAAGTTCAGGGTTTTGGTTTGAGTTTTTTCCTTGTTTTTGCAAACACCATTAGCAGTTTGGTGGTTTCTTGCTGGCAGTTTTTTAGGTACTCGCTTTCAATCAATCCAGTTGATGCTATCAGATCCAGCCAGAAAAGCGTTTCGTCGCACTCTTCAACCACAATGCAAAGTTTAGCATAATGTTCCGCAGAGGATCTTGCTCGACAGGCTGCTCTGAAGTTTGCAGCAATAGAGGTTGATCTCCTCAAAAGTTGCCTCCCTAAAATCCGTAATTCTTCAAAATGAAAAAAATTCACCATATCACCACATCACCACATCACCACACCATAAATGGCTATCTTTGCGAAACCAAACATTTTACCATTTATGCAAAATGTAATCCTCAGAACCGACTTCCGTTTCCCCGGCCAGAAGAGCCTTTACAAAGGAAAAGTGAGGGACGTATATAACATTGAAGACAAATACCTGGTGATGGTCACCTCCGACCGCATCAGCGCATTTGATGTCGTGCTGCCGAAAGGAATCCCATACAAAGGCCAAGTATTGAACCAGATCGCGGTGAAGTTCCTCGATGCCACGGCGGATATCTCTCCGAACTGGAAAATTGCCAGCCCCGATCCTAGCGTGACGATCGGCAAATTTTGCAAACCTTTTCCGCTGGAGATGATCATCCGGGGATATCTGACGGGAAGTTCCTGGCGCACTTATAAAAACGGAGCCAGGCAAATCTGCGGAGTCCCCATTCCGGATGGCATGAAAGAGCATGAACGTTTCCCGCAGCCGATTGTCACCCCGACTACCAAAGCCACCAAAGGGCATGATGAAGATATCTCCAGAGAGGAGATCATCCGGCAGGGGTTAGTATCTTCGGAAGATTATGCACTGCTGGAAAAATACACCATTGAACTTTTCCGGAGAGGCGCTGAGATGGCCCGGGAGAAAGGGCTGATCCTGGTGGATACCAAGTATGAATTCGGGAAAGGCGAGGATGGAAAGATCTATTTGATTGACGAGATCCATACCCCCGACTCTTCCCGTTATTTTTACCTGGAGGGTTACGAGGAGCGGCAAGCGAACGGCGAGCAGCAAAAACAGCTTTCCAAGGAATTCCTCCGCGAATGGCTTATG
>JAZDGR010000171.1:0-39026 GCA_043806735.1 bacterium
TCCCAATTTTCGACAAAAGCTAATACTGACATATCTTGAAATATTTTAGTTACAATAAATTACAGGGGTTAAATCACTTTTGCTTCATTCTGCAAGAGCTCAATCAATTGCTTTGGATTTTCAGGATCGACAAATTTACAGGCAGCACGAGGTCTAGGTAGTTCGTACTGAAGTATCTCTGTCATCGGATCAATACGGATAGGCTCAACAACTTTAATCGGCTTCGTGCGTGCCATCATGATCCCTCTCATGGACGGGATCCGGGGTTCTTTTGCGATGCCTTTCTGAACGATCGCAACAACCGGAGCAGGGATCGAGACCAGCTCTTTACCGCCGTCAATCTCTCGGGTCATAAGGATCTGTCCGTTTTCAATCTGTAAGCTGGATACGGCTGAGATTGAAGAGGACCCAATACACTCAGCCAGCATTCCTCCAACGGTTGATCCATTGAAATCACTCGATTCAATACCGCAAAAAATGATGTCATAGGGGTTACTTTTCAAGACTTCGGCAAGTTGGGCGGCAACAAAATAGGCATCAGCAGGATCAGCATTGACACGAATCGCATCATCTGCTCCAATTGCCAAGGCTTTTCTGATAGTAGGTTCAGAGCTAACCGGACCAACATGTGCAACGGTCACCTGGTTAATTTCCTTCGAAGGGTCGTCTTTCAGCTCCAGCGCACGGGTGAGAGACAGTTCATCCCATGGATTAATAATCCACTGGATTCCTGTGCTGTCCAGTTTTTTATTTTCCCCCACAAATTTGATTTTGGTAGTTGTGTCAGGTACATGGCTAATACAAACTAATATTTTCATGAGAAGTCTTATTTTTCGTCAGTGCAAAATTAAAAGAAATTCTATTCATCCTCATCCAGGCATTTGTTGTATTGGGTCATTGCTTTAAGACTCATCCCCATACTAGAGAATCCCCCATCATGGTAAATATTTTGCATCGTAATTTTTCTGGAAAGGTCTGAAAAGAGAACGATGCAAAAGTCGGCACACTCCTCAGCAGTTGCATTGCCAAGGGGTGACATTCTCTCGGTAAAGTCAAGCAAGGCATCAATTCCCTTGACTCCGCTCCCTGCAGTCGTCATTGTAAGAGATTGAGAAATGGTGTTCACCCGAATGTGTTTCTCCCGGCCGTAGATATATCCAAAACTTCTGGCAATGGAGTGTAATACAAAGTCAACTTTACCGCCAAGTACCTCAATTGATCGGGAGAAGACCGTCTCCAACTCAGATATGCGGGTAGCATCAGCCGGAATGATTTCAGATCCACAACGTTCTGCAAGTTTCTTCAGCTCTCCGAACCGGAGAGCGATCGGAGTATTTGTCAACGTAAAAACAGCCCCCTCCTCAAAGGCTTTCATTGCAACTTTCCAGGCAAGGGATTTCTCATCCAACGCTCCAAAAATGATTCCTTTTTCCCCTTTTAAAAGATTATATGACATGATTTTGAACTTCTAAATGTAACATCAGTTTCTTAAGAGTTCCTTCGCCGTCAGGTAAGCAGCTTCCGTCACTCGTTCATTGCTTACCATCTTGGCAATCTCCTCTACCCGTTCTTTCGGAGTTAATTTTCGGATCCTGGATCTTGTCGAGTCCTGAGTATCTTCCTTATAAACCCAGAAATGGCAGTCTCCCTTCCCCGCAATCTGAGGCAAATGCGTGATCACGATCACTTGCATATAAGAGGCCATATCCCGGAGTATGGTTCCAACCTTTCCAGCAATATCTCCCGAAACACCGCTGTCAATCTCGTCAAAGATGATTGTCGGCAAAAGGTTTTTCCGGCTAATCCTGGATTTAATGCTCAGCATCAACCGTGACAGTTCCCCTCCGGAAGCAATTTTTGCCACTTCGCCAAGAGGAACACCCTTGTTTGCGCTGAAAAGAAAGGTTACCTGGTCAAGGCCATCAAATGAACATACGTCTGTTTGTTTACATGCTATTTTAAACTGGCCCGATGGCATCCCCAGTTCCTTAAGTAACGATTGGATCTCCTTTTCAAAAACAGGAATCACTTTTTTTCTGGTAGCTGAGATCATTTGTGCCAGCTTCATAATCTCGTCATCTTCTGTTTGTATCTCCTTGCGAAGAAGTTGGATTTTGTCCTCCAGCGTTTCAGTCTCTGCAAGGAGGCTTACCAGTTCGTGCTTTATCCTGAGCAGATCTGATACAGAAGATACGGCATGTTTCTTCTGCAGCCGGTAAATCAGATCAAGCCGTAGCCGAATCTCCTCTGTTTCCAGAGGATTCACATAACTATGATCCTCTACCTTCTGGAGTTCGCATGTAATATCTTTTAAATCAATGAGGTTGCTTTCAAGCCTCTCCAGAAGTTCTGCAATGGAATTATGGTATTTTGATATGCCTTTCAAAACATGTGCAATTTCTGCCAGTTGCGTGATGACATTGGGCTCAGCGGTACTAAGCTGATGGACTGAGAAGGAAAGACCTGATTTGATCTCTTCGGCATGCGATAAAATGGCAAGTTGCTTCTCCAGTTCCTCTACTTCATTTTCTCTTAACGCCGCCTTTTCCAATTCATCATAAAGGAACTGGTGGTAATCCGATTCGCTGCGCGCCCTGCTCTCTTTCTCTTCAAGTTCCCGGAGCTCCTTTTTCTTGCTTGAGAGGGAAAGAAAACCTTTTCGATAGGTCGCCAGGTTTGCTATATGATCTGCATAATCATCCAGCAATTCCAGTTGAAAGTCTGCTTTACTCAACGTCACGATGGAATGCTGGGAATGAATGTTTACCAGTCTGTCTCCAAGTTCTTTGAGCAAGGAAAGATTTACAGGGGTATCATTGATGAAAGCACGTGACTTCCCGTTTTGGTTGATCTCCCTGCGCAGGATAGCGATGGAATCATAATCGAGTTCATTTTCAGAGAAAAAGCCTTCCAATCCATACTCTTTGACCATGAAGGTTCCTTCCACAACGCATTTCCCGGTTTTATCCAGCAAGATAGAGGTATCTGCACGCTGGCCCAGAATCAATGATAAAGCACCCACCAGAATGGACTTCCCGGCACCTGTTTCACCGGTAATGACAGAGAATCCCCCATCCCACTTGATGTCGAGTTTCTGTATTAAAGCATAATTTTCAATAGTAAGCTTTAATAACATGAATTACGATTAATTATTAATTATTTTCCCTCGAGTATTGCCTGGTATTTTGAGCTGTTTGCCGGATCAATTTCTTTTAGCAGGTTTACGACATTGGTTTTTTCCATTGGAGGAACCCTTTGATCGGAATAGATGTTTACAAATTCATCTTTCTTTGCATCCAGGGTTAACTGAAGCATGAATAATCCGGGCTTGGCATTTGATATTTTTCGGAGAAGTTCCAGACTTTCGGTAACGCTGTTTCTGCCGATGTCAACGCGTTCATACATTTGATCCAGCCCCAACCTGTTATATTTGTATGAAAACTCCCTCAGTGCCGCGTTGGAAGGATTCAGGATATTTTCCACCATCCAGAATTTATTTTTGTCTCTTTCGTAAGCTTTCCATCCTGATTCCTGGGCGCTTTGTGCAGTGTTTACAATTTCCTGCGCCTTCTCAAAAAAGGTAGTACCCCCATATAAAGAGAATGAATCAAAATAGAATCCCATAAACATATAGGTGTAAAAAGCAAGCGTTGAGGTCAGATTGGAAGAGTAGAGTCCATCTGAATAATCCAGCGTCTGAAATTCAACATATTTAAACGTAAAATCCCTATCTACGTGATTTAAAATAATGGTGTTGTAGGCGGAGTTATATACCGGTCTGCGCAATACTAGGTTCAGGGTTCCTTTGAAATCATCACCGCTTATGCGTTCATTGATGGTTAACAGAATTGTGCATTCGATCCTCTCTTCTATTTTGACATTGTAGTTTGACCATTTTCTGTTGTTCATGAATTCATAAATAGCGGTTTGAAGCGATTCAAATATGCGTTTGTCCGTTCCTTCAAGCCGCGGGGCACTCACGCTCACAACGCAATCCAGTTCCTGGGCTAAAAGGGGAACTGAGGTTAGTGCGAGAATAAGGAGAAAAAAGATCTTTCTCATGAAGCTTTGTTTGAATTCAAATAGGTTACAACAGCGGTAATGATATCCTTTGCTATTTCGCTCTTGGGTTTCACTTGCCCAGTATAAGTTTTTCCTGATCGTGTAAGAATCGTTACTTTGTTTGTAGGTACCCCGAATCCGGCCCCTTGATCACGCAACGAATTGAGAACGATAAGATCTAATCTTTTATTTTCCAGCTTTTTCCGAGCATTAATCAGCTCGTCATCTGTTTCCAGGGCAAATCCAACGAAGCACTGATTCTTTTTCTTTCGTTTGCCAAGTGCAGCCAGGATATCGACCGTTGGACTGAGGGTTAGTTTGTAAGGTTTTCCCTTCTTCTTTTCTTTGACCGGTGAAGGTTTATCAATGGTGTAGTCAGCCACGGCAGCCGCCATCAGTAGAATATCGCTCTTGGCGATAAACTGCTTGCACTGCTGAAACATTTCTTCAGCCGATTCGACATTAACTCGATGAATGGTATTACTCTGAATACTTAATGCCACAGGTCCGGAGATCAATGTAACCGCTCCTCCCCTTCTGACTGCCTCTTCAGCCAAGGCAAAGCCCATTTGTCCGGATGAAAAATTCCCAATAAACCGAACGGCATCGATTTTCTCATAAGTGGGACCGGCTGTTACCAGCACCTTTTTCCCTTTTAATGTCTGCCTTTGAAAAAAAAAATCCCGGATAGAGTCCAGCAACTTTTCGGGCTCTTCCATTCTGCCCGGCCCCGACAGGCCACTCGCCAGCTCTCCTACCTGGGGAGCAATGAGGATATTGCCGAAGGATCTCAGGATCTCCATGTTTTGTTGCGTAGTCGGATGTTGAAACATATCCAGATCCATTGCTGGGGCAATCATCACAGGGCATTTTGCAGAGAGGTAAGTGGTCACAAGAAAATTATCTGCGATTCCATGTGACATTTTCCCGAGTGTGTTGGCAGTTACAGGCGCAAAAAGCATAAGATCAGCCCATTGTCCAAGCTCAACATGGCTGTTCCAGGCACCAGTTTCGTGGTCGAAAGGATGTAAAATGACATTGTTCCTGGAAAGCGTGGCTAGTGTTAAGGGAGTGACAAAATCTTTTGCTGCCGGGGTCATTATGACCCGCACCTCAGCTCCTTCCCTAACAAGCAGCCTGATCAGCGAAGGGATCTTGTAGGCGGCAATTCCCCCGGTAATCCCAATGACTATTTTCTTGCCACTCAACATGACATTCCGATTACGGAGTCTCTTCTTTAATTTCCTGTTTGGGTTTCCGGAAATAGATTTCGTCATTCATGTATTCATGTATCGAAATGAGAGTGGGTTTGGGAAGATGCTCGTAGTATTTGGCAATTTCAATTTGTTCCCGGTTTTCAAAAACCTCTTCCAGATTATCTGTAGTCGTAGCAAATTCAGAGATCTTCTGATTCAGTTCTTCTTTCATTTCCGAAGCAATCTGGTTTGCGCGTTTGGAGATAACGGCAACTGTTTCATAGATATTGCCGGTTCCTTTAGTAAAATCTTCGATGTTTCTGGTAACCGAAATTACATCGGTCTTGACTTTTTTATACTCCATGGTTATTTAAATAATATTCTTTTACTTTCTTTATCAATTAATTCCTTGTCTTTTTCGACCATCCGCTTCAATTCTTCTTTCGTGCGATCATTCAATCCGTGGGCCTCTCCATAGAATTTGCTTACGGGATACTCCTTTATAAAATCCTGAAATGCCACTGAGGTACTGGAAAACCGTTCATATTGCTTTTCCTTTACGCTCAGCATTGCATATTTGTGATAAGCTTTTAAGATCAGAAAAAGAATCTCTTCGCGGTGAATAGTTTCGGGGAACTCTTTTAAAATATTCTGGAACGACATGATTGCTGCAGCATAATCGCCCATCCTGTAATAGAGTTTCGCGATTTTATAATCTTTAAGCTCCAGTTTTTCCCTCGATTTGTCTATCAGATCGTTGCATTCGGGAACCCGTTTGCTTTTGGGATAAATGTTAATAAAAAGCTGAAGTTCCTTGATTGCTTCATTCGTATTTGTTTGGTCGAGGCTATATACAGGCGCGTTCAGGTAATTGCAATAGGCGCTCATAAAGAGACATTCCTCTGCCCTGGCTGAATTTGGAAAATTTGAATAATACCGTTTGAAATAATAGGAAGCAAGGGTGTAGTCTTTCTGATGAAAATAGGAGTAAGAATAGTAATAATAAATGTCTTCTGCTTTGTCTGTTGCCCTTATGGCTCCCATCATCTGGTCAAACAACTGCAAAGCCCTTGAATAATCTTTCTCATTGTAATACTTGATCGCAGCTTCGTATTTCACATCCAGATCCGGGTTCTTTAACAACCTGCTATGACGGCAAGAAATAACTGCGATTAAAGTCAGGAAAAGAAACCCGGTCCGGATAATCCATTTCATGCTGCAAAATTACATTTTTTTCAATACTTTTGTGCCCTTTAATTCCAGAGTCAATTCTAAAACGCACAAACTGTGGATATATTTGAGAAAGTCATAAGCAATATGGGTCCCTTGGGACAGTTTGCAGATGTGGGATATGGATATTACTTCTTCCCAAAACTCGATGGACAGATTTCGAACCGGATGTTTTTCCGCGGGAAACCGGTCCTGGTATGGAGTCTGAACAACTACCTTGGCCTAGCCAATCATCCTGAAGTCAGAGAAACAGACGCAAAGGCTACACGGGAATTTGGATTAGCATACCCGATGGGGGCCCGGATGATGTCGGGTCAAACCGTGTATCATGAACAACTCGAACATGAGCTTGCTAGTTTTGAACACAAAGAAGCTGCCTACCTACTCAATTACGGCTATATGGGAATGGTTTCCATCATCGACTCGTTGATTGACCGCCACGATGTTGTAGTCTATGACTCGGAAGCACATGCATGCATCGTGGATGGATTGCGGATGCATCTGGGAAAACGGTTCGTTTACCCGCATAACGACATGGAGAAGTTTGAAACCTCCCTGAAACGGGCACGTAGAATTGCCGACCAAACCGGAGGCGGGATCCTGGTGATCACGGAAGGTGTTTACGGGATGGCGGGAGATCTTGGCAATCTGAAAGGGATCCTCCAATTCAAAGATAAATATGGCTTCCGGCTGTTAATTGATGATGCGCATGGCTTTGGAACCATGGGGTTGACAGGAGCAGGAACCAGTGAGGAACATGGCGTCATGGATCAAGTAGACGTCTATTTCGGGACATTTGCAAAAGCCATGGCTGGCATCGGGGGATTTGTTGCCAGCGATAAAGCGATCATCAAAGCCCTGACATTCAACATGAGATCGCAGATTTATGCCAAAGCTCTGCCCGTTCCAATGGTGATCGGATCCCTGAAACGGCTTGAATTGATCAAAACCCAGCCACAATTGAAAAATAAATTATGGGAAATTGTCAGAGCACTTCAAAACGGGCTTAAAGAAAAAGGATTTGACCTTGGCAAAACAGAATCGCCCGTTACCCCCGTATTCCTGAAAGGAGGGCCTACGGAAGCGACACAGATCGTGGCTGACCTAAGAGAAAATTACGGAATCTTCTGCTCTATGGTCATTTATCCGGTTGTTCCAAAGGGAACGATCATGCTTCGGTTAATTCCGACCGCAGTACATACCCTGGAAGATGTGAAGTATACGATTGATTCTTTTTCTGAGGTCAGGGAAAAGCTTGACAAAGGTCTATATCCAAAGGAAGTCCCTCCTGTTGCTGATAAGTATTAATTCACAAGATGACCAGGAGACAGCTGTTTATAAGTGACTCTGCTTTCAATGGTCCTTTTCAGGGTAATTTTGGGATTGTGAATCCGGATCTAATAGATCATTACACGGCCGGTATAATTTCCAGTTTCAGTTTTCACCCTTACGAGGTAAAGACCTTTACCGAGGAGCCCCAGATCCTGCTGAATTGTGGTGTTTCCGGATATCTTTTCATATTGGTTCATCAATACCCTTTCCCCTTTCATGTTGTAGTATTCCAGAATGGCATGCGGACTCCCGTCATCGGGAACTTGTACCTCAACCAGGCCATGGGAGGGATTTGGATATACAGAAAGTGTTAACACGCCTTGCCCTTCCTGAAGACCTATATTCAGCGGAACAAGTTTTACATCGAGAGGCGTCGTGGACCAATTGGTGACAGTTACATTATGAATAGTTTTAGGAAAATACCCGGCGGCAGTGAATTGAATGGAATAGGTCCCCTGGTATAGCAGGCGTGAATAATATCCGGCAGGTAGTTTCGAATAAACAAATGAGTTGTCGATATCATGCAATGGGATATAGACTCTTGCGACAATAGGCGCCCCGGTGACAGAGTCGGTAACGGTGCCCTGAACTCCATAGTTTACCTGTTCGATGTAATTGAGCAGAGAACGATAGTTGTAATTCCAGTGGTTGAGTAGTTCTCCTGCAGGAATGAGTCCGACATCAGATATCTCCAGTGTGACTTCCCGGCAGAAGTGCCAGTAATTCATATAATCCTGTCGCCCCCCTGCGATGGTATACCATTGATATCCATTGGTTATCCCGTTATTAAAACCCGAAAAGTAATTGGGCGGACTGAATGCATGAACTGTATCCGCGTATTCGTGGCCCACATACTGCCACCAATCGTCATCAGCTGCCAGTTTAGCCCAGGTATCCCAAGGATAGTTAAAAACCTCAGCTCCTCCGTGAAAGTTTGCCGCCATCACGAAATGGTTGCTATCAGCAAAGGCCATGAAAGCTACTGTTTCAGGTTGCCATTCATTTCCGTCGGGATGAGGACCATCTTCAGGATCAGGGTAGTTACGGTTCAAATCGACATAATTGGCATTATATCTTTTAGCACCAAAAACAGAATTATTTCCACCCCAATAGGTTCCATCGGGATTGGCCAGGGGATTGATAAAGATTTCCGTTGTATTGACTATGTCAGTAATCCGTGGATCCGTCCCATAGTTTGCAAGAAGATAATCGATGAGATGAAGCATGGTAGGATATCCGGTGGTTTCATTCCCGTGCATTGATGAGGTGTATAGAAATTCTGGTTCCGCTTCACTCTGATTTACATTATCACTGATTTTCACTGCCAGAAGTTGCCGGCCCTGGACGGAATTCCCAATGAAGACAACTTTACAGATGGTTGGATAGGAAGCTGCGAATCCGTTCATAAAATCAAGGTACTGCTGGTATGTCGGATAGAAATTCCAGATGGTTAAGGGACCGGTCCCTAACACTTTCGGTTTGAGCTGTTCTTCATCCAGAAGATCTCCCGGATGGGGTAGTACCGTAAATGCATAACCCAATTCCATGAACTTTGAGAACTCCTTCCGGTTAGCATATGCAAATACCTGTTTATCAGAAACATTATCGACCGATATAATCTTTGATAATGACGCTAACTGCTCCTGGAATTGGATCCGAAAAGTAAAATATACTTCTCCTTTGGTTCGGAAATTATCTTCTGCTTTTTCAAATTCAGAAACCTGAGCGATACCCGCTAGTGCAAAGAGAAAAAGTGCAGGGATCAGGATGGAATGTAAAAACTTGTTCATTTTTTGCCTTCGATTTGATCTATGAGTTTGTACATGAGGTTTTCGATATCTTTATTAACGGGAACAAGAGGCAGGCGGAGTGTATCCCGGCATAGTTTTTTCCTTTTCAGTGCAGCTTTGATCCCTGCCGGGCTCCCATCGGCAAAGAGCGCATTAATGAAATCAATGAGCAGAAAATGAAATTCCCTGGCTTTGATAAAGTTACCCTTCAGGCCCAGGCGAACCATCGCTGAGAATTCTTTTGGGTATGCGTTTGCCGCCACTGAAATTACTCCGTGTGCCCCGACCGAAAGCATGGGAAGCGTTAATCCGTCATCTCCTGATATGACCAGGAAATCCGTTGGACGTTGCTTTAATACCTGGTATATCTGATCGAGGTTCCCTGAAGCTTCTTTGATCCCTATGATGTTCGGGAAATCTTTTGCCAGGCGGATTGTTGTGGTTGCCGCGATGTTGCTGCCTGTTCGACCGGGAACCGTATATAGGATAACGGGAAGGGGGCTGGCTTCTGCCACTGCCTTGAAATGCCTGTAAATCCCCTCCTGCTGCGGTTTGTTGTAATAGGGAGATACTGAAAGAATCGCATCAACTCCTTTCAAAGGCATCGCTCTGATAGCCGATACTACCTCTGAAGTATTGTTCCCCCCGATGCCAACAACCAGGGGAACCCGTTTGTGTATCTTTCCAACCGAGAACTCAACGAAAGCCTTTTTCTCCTGACCCGATAAAGTTGGAGCTTCTCCTGTGGTTCCTAAAGCCACAATATAATCAACACCTCCTTCTATCACAAAATCAAGGAGATTCCCGTATGCATTAAAGTCAATCGCCCCGGATTTTTTAAAGGGGGTTACGATGGCAACGCCTGTTCCTCTGAATTTTTTATTTTGGTTTTGCATCCTGGTTGATAATAGTTAAATAATGACGGACCTGGGCAATGTATTCTCGCAAAGAAATCATTGGCTGGGGATCAATCATCAAGTCCAGAAATGTACGATTCCGTTCGTTGTACCTGCCTACCCTGCAATGTGCCTTCGATAAACCCATTATGTATTTCATTGCCAGAATATCCTGAAGGCATAAATCGATCAGGAGATCAAATTCCTGAGAAATAAAATCCTTCACTTTTGTATTCAAAGGCTTATAAAACCAATTCAGGTCGTTCCATGAAAAAAAATCATATGATAATTTCGGTAGGAATCTCTTGATCAGGTTTTTATTATCTACAAAACCCAGCGCCTTCACTTCTTTGTGCTGATGCTGCAAGGATGATACAAACTCAGCTACCTCATTATAATCGGGAATGACATAAAGCGGATACAGGATCCCAACGCTTTTGGCAGATGAAAGGCTAACCATTTTCAGATGGCGAACGACGGTTGCCGACTCCCGTTTTAGAAAATATTCCCCGATTTGGGTTCTGATGACGGATAGCATGACGCAAAGGTAATAATTTCTGATGAATCTTCGCTTACTTTCTGTAACTTGCACAAGGAAACAGAACTCGAATGAAGATCACGTTTCTTGGTACCGGAACTTCCCAGGGAGTACCAGTGATTGCTTGTCACTGTGAAGTTTGTACATCATCAGATCCCCGGGATAAAAGACTGCGATCCTCTATCCTGATCGATCATGAAAACCGCCGTATTGTCATAGATTGCGGTCCCGACTTCCGACAGCAAATGTTACGTGAACAAGTTGATTCCATTGATGCCATTTTAATTACACATGCACACAAAGACCATCTGGGCGGACTGGATGATGTGCGCGCCTACAACTATATCCTGAAAAAGCCGACACCTGTATATGCCACAACTGATGTCCAACGAAAAATACGAAGAGAATACCGCTATGCTTTTGCAGGAGACAGATACCCTGGCGTTCCTGAAATTGATCTGAATACCTTTACCAACCGACCGTTTATGATCGGCCCCATCAAGGTGGTACCGATCAAAGCAATTCATTACAATGACGAGCAATTTGTTTATGGCTTTCGTATACAGGATTTCACCTACCTGACGGATGTTTACCGGATCACCGACAAGGAGAAAAAGAAGATTGAAGGCTCGAAAGTGATTGTAATAAATGCTCTCCGCAAAAGAAAACATTATTCCCACCTGAATCTGGAAGAGGCGCTCGCTCTCCTGGCCGAACTAAAGCCCGACAAAGGTTTTTTAACGCATATCAGCCACCAGATGGGCCGTGATCGTGAAGTGGTTCCCGAACTGCCTGATCATATTAAACTCGCCTGGGACAAATTGAAGATTAATCTTTGAGAACCCTTTTCAGGATCAGCAGATTCATAGGATTACTGCCGATCCCATGAACATTGTTTGCAACAAACCTCAGCACCTCATCATAATATAAAATAATGACAGGCGAATCCTCCATCATTAAGGACTCGATATCACGATACTTACTGAAACGGAGCGAGTCATCAATCATTGACATGGCAGCCTCGAAAAGCCGGTCATAGGTCGGATTAGAATAGTGAGTATAATTCGGTCCACGGGGGCAAAAGTTCGGGCTGTAGAATAGCGACAGATAGTTTTCCGCATCAGGGTAATCCGCTATCCACGAAGCCCTGAAAAATGGAATCTTTGCCATAGCTTTCATTTCTTTAACAGCGGCAGGAGGATTGACCTCAATATTGAGCACGATTCCTGCTTCGGAAACTTCGTGCTGAATGTATTTGCACACATCCAGATAATCGGGGGTTGAAACCAGGGTGACAGGGGGCATCTCAATCCCGTTTTTATAACCAGCCTGTTCCAGCAACACTCTGGTTCTGTCAGGCTGATAATCATACCACCTTCTGGAAGAATCGAACCCCGGCATTCCCGGAGGGATGATCCCAAATGTTCCAGGAGTCCCGATATTGTTACGTAAGAAGGCTATCATCTTATGGCGGTCAAAGGCATAGTTGATAGCCTGGCGAAACAGCCGGGATTTCAAAGGGCTGGTTTTCACTCCAGTTATCGTCGTATCAACCAGTATTCCAAGGTATTCTGTATTCAAGTATGGTTGGGTTATCAAATGAAACCTGTTGCTGTACTTCGGATTGAGGGTTCCTTCCGAAGTGAGAAGTTCATCCTTGTAACTGGGATCAATCCCCGACATAAAGTCCAGTTTCCCCTGGACAAACTGAAGAAACGCCGCCTGTTTATCGGCAAGAAAAGTAATCGATACAGCTTCCAGGAAAGGAAGTTGCCTCCCATTCTCAAATTCAAAATATCTGGGGTTCCTTTTCAATACGAGTTTCACTCCTTCTTTCCAGATCGCAAGATGGAAAGGACCCGTTCCAACGGGGCGATTCCGGAATCCGGATCCATAGTACAGAATAGCTTCCTCAGGTATTACCGTGCAGTATTGCATAGTGAGTAATCCCAGGAAAGGAGGAAATGGCCGTGCCATCCTAATGATTAGAGTGGAATCGTTAATTGCCTGGAAAGGCTGGACACTATCCAGGTTGTTGAACACCCATGCGCCGGGAGATACAGTTTCAGGGTTACAGATCCTCTTGAAACTGTAGATAAAATCTGATGCCTTTACTGCCCTTCCTTTGCCTCCGGGGAAACAGTCATCATCCTGAAAAAAAACATTTCCTCGCAAATGAAACAAATATTGCAGACCGTCCTCTGAAACGTCCCACGACCGCGCAATACAGGGAAGAACTTCCATTTTATCATTCAGCTGAGCCAATCCGTTGAACAGTTGGTTTACGACCCAGATATTCGCCTGATCCCTTGCAAATGCAGGATCAAGGGAAGTAATGCTGGCTGCTTCATTATAGCGAAAAACGAGATTAGTATCTACCCGATCGTACCCGCGCTGACATGAAATGAACAGGAGAAAAAAGAAACCAGCTTTGCACAACCAGTTCTTTAAAATGCGGGACCCTGATGGTGTCATCATCGATTCGGGATGGAACTGTACTCCTCTGACATCGTATTCCCGGTGCCGTAAAGAAAGAACTGCTCCTTTTTCATTGACAGATGTTACCTCAAGCGATTCAGGCAACGTGTTTGCATCCACTTCCCAGGAGTGGTAAAGTCCGACTTTTTCTCCAGAGGATAGCCCTTCAAACAAATAGTCATTCGGACAGATAATATTCAAAGTGGTGGTAATTCCATGATTCACTTGGTCAAGGTTATTGAGCCTTCCTCCGTAAATTTCCGCTATTGCTTGATGACCCAGGCAGATCCCCAGAATAGGAGTTGACGGACCAAATTCCTCAATCACCCGGCACATTTGAGGGAAATCACCAGGCAATCCGGGACCGGGAGAGATCAAGATCCTGCTAAACCTCCGGATTTGATCCAGATTCAGGTGATTTGAACGAATGACTCTATAATCTGTACAACCCAGCTCTTCTATCATCTGAACCAGGTTGTAAGTAAAAGAATCCATATTGTCTATGATCAATAACCGGGATTTGTCCGCCATGAGGAAAAAGGCTATAATTGCATCAAAATTATGAATAATCGGAAATATGCTGCCGGGGGGATTCAAGCAGATGAATGGATTGGGAGCCCGGGGTGAACCCTTTCTCTTTATTATTGGGTTCAATGATGAGAACCCTCTGATTATTTCCCCAGACAAGGCTGAACTTCAGGATATTCATTTCCATATTCATACCAAAAGCAATAGTTTTTCATCTTCCATTCCCGACAAACCTTTTTATTTCCGAAAGTTCCCGGTCTCATTTGAAGTTTATCATGACGCCTTCCAACGGGTTCTAGGTCATATAAAAACGGGCAACTCATACCTTGTGAACCTGACCTTTCCCACTCCCCTTGAAACCAACCTCACGCTATCCGACATCTATTTTCGAAGCCAGGCGAGATACAAGTTACTTTTCAAGGAAAAGTTTGTTGTGTTTTCCCCTGAAAAATTTGTTCAGATTTTTAATGGTACGATCTCGTCTTTTCCAATGAAAGGGACGATTGATGCAAATCTCCCCGGTGCAGAAAAAACCATTCTAAGCGATCCCAAGGAACTTGCGGAACATTACACCATTGTAGACCTGATCCGAAATGATCTCAGTATGGTGGCAAAACAGGTCAGGGTTGAGAAATTCAGGTATGTAGAAAAAATTTTCACAAACTATTCCTCCCTTTTGCAGGTCAGTTCAGAGATCACAGGGATATTACCTCTGGCATACGAAGCCAATATCGGAGAGATCATTTACCGGATGTTACCTGCAGGATCGGTTTCGGGAGCTCCCAAGAAAAAGACGCTTGAGATTATCCGTGAGTCAGAGATCTATGACCGGGGGTATTATACGGGAATCATGGGTTTGTTCGACGGGAAAAACCTCGATAGCGGAGTCATGATCCGTTTCATTGAACAGACCTCCGGGGGATTCATCTTTAAGAGCGGTGGAGGGATTACTTCCTTCAGTAACCCGGATATGGAATATAAAGAAATGGTTGACAAGGTATATGTGCCTTTTACTTGAAACAATCAAAGTTTCGAACGGGATATTTCATCACCCAAGTTATCACCAGGTGCGGATTGATCAAAGCCAGTCGATCCACTTTCCTGTCTATTCCGCGATCAGGTTGTCTGAGATACCCATTCCTGCCGGGCATAAAGGCCTGGTTTACAAATACCGTATTATCTATGGAGCGGATCTGGAAAAAACAGAATTTATTGAATACACGCCAAGGCCTATCGAACGGCTGAAACTTGTTGAAGCAAATGATCTTGAATATTCTTATAAGTATTTAGACAGATCTGCGATTAACGCGTTGCTCTCACGCACGACAGGCAAGGAAGATATCATCATTATTAAAAATGGGGTCATCACGGATACTTCCTTTACGAATCTGGCTTTTTTTACCGGATCGAAATGGCTTACCCCTGCTTCTCCCCTGCTTCAAGGGACTTGTCGAAAGCGGTTGATTCACGAAGGGAGACTGATAGAAGAAGAGATTGTGCCGAAAGACCTGGTAAAGTTCCGGAAAGTCTCGCTGATAAATGCCATGCTGGACCTGGATGAATGGAGTTTGCCAATGCATAGAATCTCCGGATAGAATAGTTCCAGTTTTCTTTGTTCTTCGCCTGAAAAAAGCTAAGTTTGTGATTCAAAGAAATGATCGAATTATGAGTGTAAAAAAACCAATCAGAACAACTCAGGGTGGATTGATTGAAGTTATAAGGGAAGTTGCTTTAAGGCTGGAAAAATCCCTTGATGAAAAGGAAATATTCAACGAGTTAGCAGATGCTATTAAATCCAAATACCCAGATACCTATATAATCATCACCGTCGTTTCTCCCGGAACAAACAATTATAAAATTGTTGTCTTCAAGGGGTTTGAGAAGTTCATGAAAAGAATAGAAACACTCCTCGGATTTAATGCTTTATCATTTGAGTATCCCCTCAGCGGTCTCTCCAAGGAGGATCTCAGGCTGAATAGCAACGGAAAACTCAATCTAGTCGAAGAAGGCATCTCTGCTCTTGCCCCACTGAAGATTCCACGTACAATCACCAACTCCATTAATCAATTGCTGAGAATTGATAAAGTTTATACGATGGGACTGATTCTGGATCAGATCCACTTTGGGAATATTACTCTCTTTGCAAAGAAAACCTGTCAGTTAAATCAAGACGACATTCATTTCATCGAGACTCTGGCTTTTCTTGCCTCTATTGCCCTTCGGAGAACAGTAGCCGTGGAATCGATCCGCGAAAGCGAAGACAGATACAGGACCTTGATTGAGAATGCACCAGTAGCTATTTTGATTCACCGAAAAGGTGTTATTGAGTATGTAAACACTGCCGCCGTGAAATTGCTGAACTATGATTCATCTACCTCGTTGATTGGCAGGAATGCCCTTGATCTTATGCATCCCGATGACCAAAAAACAGCCCTTGAGCGAATTGGCAATATGTATATAACAGGGATACCTGCTCCCGTTGCTGAAGAACGATTCCTCACTAAGGATCAGCAGATAATAACGCTTCAGGTCGCTGCCAACATCATCCAATATAAAGGGGGTCCTGCCTCTCTGGTTTTTGGCCTCGATGTGACAAGTCTCAAAGAAGCAGAAAAGAGAGTTAAAATTTACAGCCAGGAACTGGAAGAGGCCAACATTGCCAAGGATAAGTTCTTCTCTATCATAGCTCATGATCTGAAAGGTCCGTTCAATTCCATCCTTGGTTTTTCCGATATTCTCTATACCGAATACAATGAATACAGCGATGAAGAGCGAAAGCATTTCATCCGGAACATTTCCTCCTCGGCACATAATACATTCCGTCTTCTTGAGAATCTACTGGAATGGTCGCGGGCTCAAACCAACCGGCTGGATTTCAGACAGGAAGTGTTGGAGTTGAGTTCCATCATCAACGACATCATCCTGCTATTAAGGGGACAGGCTGAGGTCAAAGATGTTCATATGTTTTCGGCGGTTGACTTTAATACCCGGGTTTTCGCTGACGAAAATATGGTCAAAACTGTCATCCGTAACCTGTTATCGAACGCCATCAAATTTTCGAAAAGAGGTGGGAATATCAGGATCATGGAACGGCAGATCAACGACCCGGAAACAGGTCAAGAGACGATTGAGATTCTTGTAAAAGATGAAGGGGTTGGCATGAGCCGGTCAGTAGTCGATCAGCTTTTCCGTATTGATCAGATGATCAAAACCCTCGGGACTGATAACGAAAAAGGTACCGGTCTGGGCCTTATCTTATGCAAAGAGCTGGTCTCCAGAAATAAAGGCCGGATATGGGCTGAAAGCAATCCAGGGAAAGGCAGCGTACTTCATTTTACCCTTCCAAAAGCCTGATTGGATTTTTTGTACTTTTGTATTCTGTAACTTTCCAACACCATCCACCATGAAACATCATCTTCTAATCCTTGTTTTTCTATTGGGCTTTTCGTCATTTATATTTTCCCAACATGCACTTGAGATGAAGGGGTCCAAGGTCTGTTCTGAACGGAAATCAATGGCTTCAACCCTCCCTGAATTACCAGGCCAGATTGAGTCGGGCCCGTCACACTCCTACAACGTTCTAAATTATACTCTGAACGTAAATATATACAACTGTTTTTTCTCTCCATTCCCCCATTCTTTCAATGCTACTGAGATTATCAGATTCAAAGTGGATTCCACCCTGAATTCGATTATACTAAACGCAAATTCCACTTCTCTTCAGATCAATTCTGTCAGCCTGGCGGGGATTTCTTTTACGCATGCGAATGATTTGCTGATCATCCAGTTAAATCAAACTTACAATCCGGGGGATACTGTGGAGATCGGGATTAATTATCATCACAACAACCTTGATGACAATGCCTTTTACGCCAAGAACGGGTTTGTATTTACGGATTGTGAACCGGAAGGCGCCCGGAAATGGTTCCCTTGTTGGGATAAACCGTCTGACAAAGCCACGCTGGATTTGACAGCCAAAGTGCCCGGGAATGTCAAACTGGGATCAAACGGAATACTTGCAGATTCTGTACAGTCAGCTGATACCGTTTGGTATCACTGGGTCAGTGAGCATAATATTGCAACTTATCTGGTTGTATTAACTGGGAAAGTGGGCTACAACCTGGATATTGTTTACTGGCATAAACTCACTAATCCATCCGACAGCATTCCCATCCGGTTTTATTATAATAACGGGGAAGACCCTTCCACCATCGAAGAGATCATACTTCCGATGGCCGACTGGTACTCAGAAAACTTCTGCGAACATCCGTTTCAGAAAGATGGGTTTGCAACACTGAACGACGATTTCACCTGGGGCGGCATGGAGAATCAGACGCTGACTTCCCTGTGTCCGGGATGCTGGTCGGAAAGCCTTACTGCCCATGAATTTGCCCATCAATGGTTTGGCGACATGGTCACCTGTGGAACCTGGGCTGACATCTGGTTGAACGAAGGATTTGCCACCTGGACCGAAGCTTTCTGGTACGAGAGCTATGGCGGGTACGCTGCCTATAAAGCTGACATCGACGGAAACGCGACCTACTACCTAAATAACAACCCGGGATGGGCCATCTCTGAACCCGAATGGGCAATCACCACTCCCCCACTCTGGATCCTGTTCAATTATGCCATTACTTACACAAAAGGATCCACTATCCTTCACATGCTGCGGTATGTGCTCGGTGATTCTCTCTTCTTTGCCACCTTGCAAGCCTACTCCACTGATCCTGATTTAAAGTATCACTCTGCCGTCATTCCTGATTTCATGGCTGTGACCAACCAGGTTACCGGCGCAAATTATGACTGGTTTTTCAACCAGTGGATCTATGAACCCAATCATCCTTCCTATGCCAATACCTATATGTATACAAATCTCGGGGGGGGGGACTGGCAGGTTGACTTTAATGCCAGACAGGTTCAGGCAGATCCTCCTTTCTTCAAGATGCCCCTGGAGATCAAGATCCGTTTTGTAGACAACAGTGATACGATCATGCGTGAAATGAACTCATATAACAATCAATTGTATAAATGGATTTTCCCGAAACAACCTGTTGCAGTTACCTTTGATCCTTTCAATCAGATCGTGATCAAAGAAGGTTACACGATTGTTGGAACGGATGACACCTTTCATGGAGAAACTCTTGTCCTTGGTCAGAATTCCCCGAATCCGGCCTCCCGTACCACCTCTATCAAATACCGGATCAATGCCCCTTCCTTTGTAACTATTACAATTCGCGACATCGTGGGTTGTGAAGTAATGACCCTTGTGAATACGGATATGCCAGTAGGTAGTTATACCATTTCCCTGGACTGCAGCCGCCTCAAACCGGGGATTTATTTCTATACACTGACTGCGGGTGCTAACCGGATTACCAAGAAAATGGTTGTTTCGAATTAACAAATTCCTTTTCAAATGAAAAGAATCATTTTTCTTTCCGTTTGTATTTTTTATCTCAGTCTGGTTGTTCAGGGTGTAAATCCTGCAATTCCCATGGATACTGCCCATTGGTACATGCAGCATAGTTATGATGTTCAGCAATATAAGCTTGAAGTCGATCTCTATACTAACTACACTTCTCCTTTCCCCAAAACCTTTTCGGCTAAGGAAATTATCACGTTCCGGGTTGACTCCACGTTGAGCTCTATTAAATTAAATGCTGTGAACACTTCACTTGAAATTGACTCGGTGCGGCTTGCCGGAATCTCTTTCACCCATCTCAACGATACCCTTTTGATCCAGCTCAATCAGACATATTCCCCCGGGGCTGTTGTCCAGTTGAAAGTCTGTTACCGTCACAAAGCAATTGCCGACCAGGCTCTTTATGTGACTAATGGATTTGTTTTCACCGACTTTCCCCCTGAGGGAGCCAGAAAAGTCTTCCCTTGCTGGGACCGTTCCTCTGATAAAGCTACCTGGGATCTTACGACAAAGGTTCCTCTTTCAGTCAGGCTGGGATCTACAGGGTTCCTTGCAGATTCGACTATTGTCGCCGACACCCTTTGGTATCACTGGGTTTCAGATGATCCTGTCGCCACCTACCTGATTACCTGGACTTCATATACCAATTGGAATATTAATGTCACCTATTGGAACAATATCTACAATCCTTCCGACAGCGTTCCGATATGGCTGTACAAAAAGCCGACGGAAAATATCACCAATGCCGTACTGAAAATCCCGTTAATGACTGATCTCTATGCTTCGAAATTTGGTGATTATCCCTTCTCGAAGATTGGTTTTGCCACAATCACTACGTTCCCCTGGGCTGGAATGGAAAACCAAACTATGGTGAACCTGAAACCCAACGGATATAACGATGAGCCTCTCATCGCACACGAACATTCCCACATGTGGTTCGGGGACCTGATCACTTGCGGAACCTGGGCTGATATCTGGTTGAACGAAGGTTTTGCCACCTATTGCGCACAGCTTTGGCTGGAGAACCAGAGCGGGTATGCCGCCTATAAAAATAAGATGAACTCCCTTGCCAACTATTACCTGAGTAATAATCCAGGCTGGCCGATTTATAATCCGGGGTGGGCCATACAGACCCCTTCCAGCAACGCGCTCTACAATGTAGCTGTTTCCTATAATAAAGGCGCATGTGTACATCACCAATTGCGATATGTGCTTGGCGACTCGCTCTATTTTGTAGTAATGAACACCTACGCCACAGATACTGCATTGATGTATAAGTGTGCGGTTACTGAAGATTTTATCTCTACCACCAATGCAGTAACATCGGATGATTATTCCTGGTTTTTTAATGAGTGGATCTATTCCCCCAATCACCCATATTATGACAATATCTGGGAACGGCAGGATCTTGGGGGTGGGCAATTTAAAATAATACTGGTAGTAAACCAGATCCAAACAAACACGGTTTTTTTCAAGATGCCAGTAGAAGTTCAGATAGATTTCAACGACGGAACCGATACAATTGTCAGGGCATGGAATGACCTTAATCCTCAGACCTTTGAGTGGATCTTCAGCAAATACTCTGAGAATGTGACCTTTGATCCGTTCCGGAACATTTTGTTAAAGCAGGGAGCGACAGTAGTTGGGATGGAACTAAATATCCCTTCGGGGTTCATTTTGAAGCAAAACACCCCAAATCCCTTCCAGCATGAAACACAAATATCCTACACCCTGGTACGGACTGAGAAAGTCAAAATTGCGATACTGAACAGCCATGGAAAAACAGTTTTTATTGCTGTTGATGAAACTCAAAATCCAGGAAACTACGACACGATCCTGGACGGTTCTCTTTTTTCCCCGGGTGTATATTTGTGCAGGATGGAAGCAGGCGGAGAGGTCGGAACCATAAAAATGGTTGTAATCAGGTAGTTGCAACTGAGATCATAGAAGTTTCAGCGGGTTTTTTACTTTCGTTTTAAGCAAGGCAACGGTGTTGATCTCTTTCATCTCTTCGATGTAGTGAAATGTCAAGCCTTTGATGTAATCCGCTTTGATTTCGTAAATGTCTTTCTTGTTCTCCTTTGACACTAAGATATCCGTAATCTTTGCCCGTTTTGCAGCCAGGATTTTTTCCCTGATTCCTCCAACAGGAAGAACTTTCCCTCTCAGGGTAATCTCTCCGGTCATAGCATAATGTAATTTCACCTTTCGCTGTGTGAAAGCAGATGCCAGGGCAGTGAAAATCGTGATTCCGGCAGAAGGACCGTCTTTTGGAGTGGCTCCTTCCGGAACATGAATGTGTATATTCCACTTATCAAATACCGATGGATCTATCCCGAATTCACCCGAATGTGCTTTCAGGTAAGCAAGAGCGATAGTGGCCGATTCCTTCATGACATCGCCCAGGTTTCCGGTCAGTGTCAAATCTCCCTTCCCCTTGCTTAGGCTTACTTCAATAAAAAGGATCTCTCCCCCATGCATGGTCCAGGCTAATCCGATAACAACTCCGGCCTGCTCGTTATTGATGTGCTTATCAACTTGAAATACAGGAGCTCCTAGTATCTTCTGCAGATCTCCTGGCTTCAGATTTTTAGGAAACCTTTCCTTCATGACAATGGACCTGCCCCTGGATCGGATGATCTTGGCTATTGCTTTTTCAAGTCCGCGCACCCCCGATTCCCGGGTGTAATCTTGGATGATTTTTTGAAGAATCTCCCTGGAAAAAACCACCTGGTTCATTGTCACCCCATGCTCCTTTAGTTGTTTGGGGACCAGGTGCTTCACCGCAATCTCGATCTTCTCTTCAAGCAGGTATCCGGGTAATTCAATGATTTCCATTCTGTCCCTCAGTGCAGGATGAATCGTATTTAATGTATTTGCAGTGGCAATAAACATGATCCTGGAAAGGTCATATTCGATTTCAAGGAAGTTGTCATAAAACGCGACATTCTGTTCCGGGTCAAGAACTTCCAGCAAAGCGGCTTGCGGATCGCCACTGATATTCATGCCCGCTACTTTATCTACCTCGTCAAGGACAAACACAGGATTCGAGGATTTGACCTTTTTTATACTCTGAATGATTCTCCCAGGCATTGCGCCAATATAGGTTTTCCTGTGTCCTCTCAATTCGGATTCATCCCGCAAACCACCCAGAGACATCCGGATGTATTTTCTTCCCAGTGCCCGGGCTATGGATTTCCCAAGTGATGTCTTTCCCACGCCAGGAGGTCCGACAAGACAAAGGATCGGGGACTTCAGATCACGTTTTAGTTTGATCACTGCCAGGTACTCCAGGATCCTCTCTTTCACTTTTTCCAAACCGAAATGATCTTCGTCAAGCACTTGCTTACCATGGGTAAGATCGAGGTTATCCGTAGTATATTCATTCCAGGGAAGCTGTACCAAAGTTTCGAGGTAATTGGTCTGAATCGAATATTCTGCAGCAGCAGGATGCATCCGTTGCAGTTTAATGAGCTCTCTCTCAAATACTTCGGCCACTTCTTTCCCCCATTTCTTGTTACTTGCCTGTTCACGCAGGGTAGTTATTTCCTGCATGTTAGAGCTTCCTCCCAACTCCTCCTGAATGGTCTTCAACTGTTGGTTTAACAGGTAATCTCTCTGCTGTTTATCCAACTCGGTTTTTACTTTATCCTGAATATTCTGTTTCAACTCCAGAACCTGAAGCTCTTTCGTCAGGTGTGCCAGTACCTGGTTTGCCCGTTCGTTAAGCTCAGCTACCTCAAGCAGGAGCTGTTTCTCAGGCATACTGATATTTAAATTGGAAGAGATAAAATGGACCAGGAAAGAAGGGCTTTCAATATTTTTTATAGCAAAGGCGGCCTCAGAAGGAATATTGGGAGATTTGTTTATGATATTGACAGCCAAATCTTTCAACGAGGAGATTAACGCGCTAAACTCCCCTTTGTCCTTGCGGGTTTTCTGAGGCTTATCATAGGCTTCGACACTTGCCTTTATATAAGGTTCCGATTGTACCAGTTCCCGGACCCCGAAGCGACGCTTGCCCTGAATGATGGCCGTTGTGCTTCCATCAGGCATCTGCAACAATTTAATAATCTGGGCTACCGTGCCTACTTTATTTAGGTCATTGAACTCAGGGTCTTCCACTTCTGCGTCTTTCTGTGCTAAAACTCCGATGATCCGTGAAGTCCTGTAATATTCCCTGATTAAAATGATTGATTTATCCCTTCCCACTGTAATCGGAATGACCACCCCCGGGAAAAGGACCGTATTTCTGAGTGGGAGGATGGGTAATATCTCCGGGACATCCTCAGCATTCATCAACTCTTCATCTTCGGAAGAGAGAAGCGGGATAAATTCAGTTTCAGCATCGAGAAGATTCGAAACAGCGATAATATTTGATTTAGGGGATTTATTCATGATAACAAAAGGTCAAATTGGCATTATTGATTTGCAGGTAAACAGTGAGTCACCCTGACAAGTTTTGTGCCAGGATTTGGGACGGCTAAATCCTTCGGTTTTTCAGCGTGATGTTGAAAACGCTTCTCAAGAGATCTTTCTCTATTTCGTCAAACATTATTCCTCTCCGTTTATAGACTGCTTCTGCAACTTCGATGGCTTTGTCCAAATGGTAATTCGAATGGCCGGCCGTGCTGCCCCATATGAAGGATGGAATAAAATTCCTTGGAAATCCGGATCCGAAGATGTTGGCGTTCACTCCTACTACGGTACCTGTATTAAACATGGTATCAATTCCGCTTTTGGAATGATCCCCCATGATGAGTCCGCAAAACTGAAGATGTGTATTTATAAAGGTCTTTTTACCGTAGCTCCACAGGCGAACCTCATCGTATGTGTTTTTTAAATTGGAGGTATTTGTGTCGGCTCCAAGGTTACACCATTCAGAGATGACAGAATGGCCGACAAATCCATCATGGGCTTTGTTTGCAAATCCAAAAAAGACCGAGTTATTCACCTCCCCTCCAATCCTGCAATGAGGGCCAAATGTGGATGGTCCGTATATTTTGGCCCCCATCTTGATCTTGGCACCCTCGCAAATTGCCACAGGGCCTCTGATCATAGCTCCCTCCATGACTTCTGCACCTACCCCAATATAAATTGGCCCGTGGGTAGCATTCAGATAAGCGCATTCCACCTTAGCCTCTTTCTCGATAAAAATCTGATCATTCCCGAAAATCCGGTTCGTTTCACTGATAGGTTGTGATTTCCTTCCTTTGGTAATCAATTTAAAGTCTTCACGTAAGGCCAGGTCATTCTTGGTAAAAATATCCCACGTGTGGTTTATTTTTAGCGGAGCATCTTTGAGGACAATCTCTTCAATTCCTTCTGACGTTGTGTCAGCAAGATTGTCCAGATCTTTTTCAGTCACGTGCAAGGCAATGATCGTATCATTGTGAACCAGGGTTTGATCATGTTTCAGGTTTTTTAATGCTTTTATAATCTCCGGATTCGGACAAACAGAGCCATTGATCAGAATATTCTGATCGGCTTTGATGAATGAAAATTTCTTTGACAGATACCCTTCTGTAAGAGATGAGGTTTTTGCATTCAGATATTTCTCCCATTTTTCACGGATAGTCAGGATTCCCACCCTAATGTCAGCAACCGGGCGCATAAATGTCAAGGGAAGCAAATTGGTTCTGACAATGCTTTCGTCAAAAAGAATGTAATTCATCTGATCTGGTGTTTACCATTTTTTACCTGACAAAAATAGGAAATAATAAGAAAAAAAAAGCCTCCGGAAGTCAGAAAACAGAGGCTTTTATCAGTTATTATCAACAATTTATTTGTTGTTTTTCTTCTCGATGTGTTTTTTGTATCTGCTCTTGAATTTATCCACGCGTCCCGCTGTGTCAACCAGTTTCATCTTGCCGGTATAAAACGGATGAGAGGTATGCGAAATTTCAAGTTTTACCAGCGGGTATTCAAGCCCGTCCTCCCAAATGATCGTCTCTTTTGTTTTGACAGTCGATTTAGTTATAAATGCATAATCGTTTGATATATCCTTGAACACTACAAGCCTGTAATCCTTTGGATGAATATCCTTTTTCATTTCAGTACGGTTTATAAATAAGGGTGCAAAAATAAGGATTTTTCTTTTACCAAAAGCTAGCAGAGGCTATTTTTTTTCACAAAGAAACTTCATTGTGTCCACTCCATCAGCATAATCCCACAATTCAGGATATTGTGATTTACCGGGTTGCACTGCTTCCGGGAATAAATCATCATGACAAATTACACATTGAATCCGTTCCTTGTTTACATTGATTTCATGCATTACCTCATCTAGTGACAGGTAATACGTATAATTCACGACGGATACCGGTGACTCAAGCTGAGGATTTTCCTTCATGAGATAGAATCCTCCATCAATAAATGGTGTCCGGTTTACCAGGGAAATAGATTTGAAATAGTCGAGGTTGTTTCTGTACTTATCATGATTACCGAAATATTGATAGATAGAAAAGGCTTGGTGCAAGCGGTTTAATTCGTATCCTTTTGGGAGAAACAACCTGGAAACATTCCGGCAGCCCAGCCCGAAATAGGAAAACACATCGCAAGCGAGCCCATTCAGGTCCGTCTCAGATTCTTTACCCGTTAGAATAGCTACTCCGGTCCTATTTTTCCGGATGATGTTCGGATATTTCCCAAAATAATGTTCAAAATACCTGGATGTATTATTGGTACCCGTGGCGATGATTGCGTCAACCTGTTCAATTTTGCCTTCCATAAGTTCAATCTGTTCCGAAAACGAAGGATTTATTAACGAGAGGCACCCTGCAATCGCGGGGATCAGTTTTTCATCCTCAGAGGAACATTTTGCTTTTGCAAAATGCCCGGAAACCAATACACACAACAGATCATGAAATCCTACCAGGGGGATATTCCCTGCCATCACGATTCCAACCTTTTTGATTTGCACGAGTTCTTCAATGGCGTTACGGTATGGATCAATCCACAAGTTGATCTTCGCTTCATCAAGAAGTTCTCCCCAAGCTTTCAAGGCCATGAGAGTATGCTCTTTTGTTAACCAAGGATTTGCAATCTCAGCTTCAGGGATAGAATGATCCAGTATCCTTGTGCACTGGCTCAACAACCGGGATTGGCTTTCAGCCTGTCCTCCCTGATGTGTGTACCTTTGCAGAATTTGGCCCAACTGGCAAAATGAAGATATGCGATGTGTCAGATCCATAAAACCAAATAACCTTCCGATCACATTTTTATTTTGTTTTTCCTGAGAAAAAGTTTTATTTTTGGCTATGCCAAGGCATTGTTCAAAAAAGAATTTATAATAATATTGCATCACAATTAACTTAATGATTTACTACAAAAAATTAGTTTATGATAAAGCATAATTTTAATGCAGGTCCCTCCATCCTTCCCCGGATTGCTATCGAGAACTCTGCAAAAGCTATTTTGGATCTGAACGGAAGCGGCCTGTCCCTTCTGGAGATCTCTCACCGCCACAAAGACTTTCAGGTAATCATTGACGAAGCTGTTGCCTTATTCAAAGAACTGATAAATATTCCTGACGGATACCATGTTCTTTTCCTTGGCGGTGGCGCAAGCACCCAGTTCGCCATGATCCCTTTCAATCTCTTCAAAACAAAAGCCGCCTATTTGGAAACAGGTGCCTGGGCCCAAAAAGCCATTAAAGAGGCAAAGATGTTTGGAGAAGTGGTAGTTGTTGCTACTTCTGCTGATAAGAACTTTACCTACATTCCAAAGAATTATACAATTCCTGCAGATGCAGACTACTTCCACATCACAACCAACAACACGATTTTTGGGACAGAAATCAAACAGGATATGGATAGCCCTGTTCCCCTGGTCGCCGACATGTCGTCAGATATCCTCAGCCGTCCTACCGATGTCAGCAAATATGCACTGATATACGGTGGCGCCCAGAAAAACCTGGGCCCTGCCGGGGTTACGATTGTCATCATCCGGGAAGATATTCTGGGCAAAGTTGACAGGAAAATTCCGACCATGTTGAACTATGCCACTCACATTAAAGAGGGGTCTCTCTACAATACCCCTCCGTGCTTTGCTATTTATACCTGTATGGAAACCCTTCGATGGCTCAAGGGGCTTGGAGGATTGACCAAGATCCAGGAGATGAATGAGAAAAAAGCGAACTTGCTTTATAATGCCATTGATAACAGCAACATGTTTGTTGGCACGGTAGCCAAAGAAGATCGATCCCTGATGAACATTTGTTTTGTCATGAAAGACCCGTACAAAGACAAAGAAGATGCATTTATGGAATTTGCCAAAGGAAAAGGAATGATTGGCATCAAGGGGCATCGTTCTGTTGGCGGGTTCAGGGCTTCCACCTACAACGCGCTCCCGATTGAAAGCGTTCAGGCACTTGTTGATTGTATGCACGAATTTGAAAAAATAAATCTATGACAAAAGTATTGATCGCCACAGATAAACCCTTCGCAACCATTGCCGTGAAAGGCATACGGGAGGTTGTAGAAGCGGCAGGGTTTGAACTCGTTCTGCTGGAAGGATACACCAGCCAGAGTGACTTTATCACGGCCATCACCGATGTTGATGCAGTTATCATCAGAAGTGATAAAGCAGATAAAGAGGTTGTTGACTCCGGGCGAAACCTGAAAATCATTGTCAGGGCTGGAGCCGGATATGACAACGTTGATCTACAGGCGGCCACGGCAAAAAACGTGGTTGTCATGAACACTCCCGGCCAGAACTCAAATGCAGTTGCTGAACTTGCATTGGGAATGATGATATATTACGTACGGAATTTCTTTAACGGAAAATCAGGGACAGAGCTTAAAGAGAAAACGCTTGGGATCCATGCCTATGGTTATGTCGGGAAAAACGTTGCCCGTATTGCTAAGGGATTCGGAATGGATGTTTACGGTTTCGATCCGTTTATCCCAAGAGAAGAGATTGAGAAGGATGGTGTAAAATGGATGGAGACTGTGGAGGAACTTTATAAAACCTGTCAGTTTATATCCCTTCATATTCCTGCAAACAGTCAAACGAAACAATCAATCAACTCTACGTTGCTTTCCCTGATGCCGAAAAAAGCTGTACTTATCAACACGGCCCGTGCGGAAGTGATTCATGAGGCTGATTTATTGAAACTATTTGCCGAACGGAACGATTTTGCTTATTTATCGGATGTGGAACCAACCAATAAAGCAGAATTTGAAGCAACCTATAAGACCAGATATTTCTGTACGCCTAAAAAGATGGGAGCCCAAACGGAAGAAGCAAACGTCAATGCAGGGATTGCGGCAGCAAAGCAAATCGTAGCTTTCCTTAAAAAGGGCGATCGGACTTTTCAGGTAAATAAATAAAAAACGGGATCTTGGTGGATTTCGGTAATAACTCCTTATCTTAGTGTTTATTTAACAAGATTACCATGGACAGTGAACAAGAAAAATCAACTACTTTTTTCAGATTTGAAGATCTGAGAATTTACCACAAATCTTTGGACTATATTAATTGGTTGTATTCTCTCGCTCATGAGATACAGGATGAACCATTGGCAAAGAGTTTCTTCGACAGGTTTCTAACATCAGCCCAGGGAATTGCCCTGAATATTGCCGAAGGCTCTTCACGCAATAAAAGCCAGTTTGTTTATTACCTGAAAATGGCAAAGAGTTTCGTCAGAGAATGTGTGGTCCTGTCAACAATCGGTCAAAATAGAGGCCTGATAAACACTGCTGACTTTGACAAGTCGAAAAACCAGTTGATGGAGATGACCAAAATGCTCGGTGCCCTGATCGGGAGTCTTCAGCGCAGCGTCAAAGGACTTGAAGGGGAACATGATGAGGATATTGATTGATATTTATGTCAATTTTAAAAGCATTTAAAGGACTCCGGCCACCTAAGGAGATCGCAAAAAATGTTGCCTCACGCCCTTATGATGTGTTGAATTCTGAAGAAGCCAGAATAGAAGCTCAAGGAAATCCTTACTCTTTACTTCATATTATCAAGCCGGAAATTGACCTTCCTGAAGGAATCGACGAACACGATCCACAGGTTTATGAAAAAGCAAAAGAGAATTTGAACAAGTTCCGGAGTAAAGGCTGGTTGTCCAAGGATCAGGAGAATTACCTCTACATCTATGCTCAAACCATGAATGGGAAGACCCAATATGGAATTGTAGGGTGTGCGGGTGTTGATGATTATCTCAACGGAATTATCAAGAAGCATGAACTGACCCGGCATGAAAAAGAGGAAGACAGGATGAAACATGTCAGGATAACCAATGCCAATATGGAACCGGTGTTCTTCACTTATCCTGCAGTGAAAGAGATTGATACTATCGTTTCATCCTACGTCAAATCACATCATCCTGTCTATGATTTCGTCGCAGCAGACGGAATTGGTCATCACTTTTGGGTGATTGAGGATAAATCTGTATCCGATAAAATAATTGGCCTGTTCCGTGAGGTTCCATATACATATGTTGCAGACGGACATCACCGGACAGCCGCTGCGGCTCTTGTCGGAAATGAAAAACGCAAAGCAAATCCCGATTACAAGGGCTCAGAGGAGTTTAACTTCTTCCTTGCTGTGCATTTCCCCGACAACCAGCTATCCATCATTGATTACAACAGGGTGGTCAAAGATCTCAACGGACTGACGAACGAGGAGTTTCTCAGGGAACTAAAAGAGGTCTTTGTTATCGAGGATAAAAGCAATGCCATTTATAAACCTATCAAGCTACATAATTTCTCCATGTATTTTAATGGGAATTGGTATTCTTTGACCGCTAAAACCGGCACTTATAATGATTCTGATCCGATTGGCGTATTGGATGTGACCATTCTTTCTCTTCTTGTCCTTGATAAAATTCTCGGGATAAAAGATCTGCGTTCCGATAAACGGATTGACTTTGTGGGGGGTATCCGGGGCCTAGGAGAGCTAAAGAAGCGGGTAGACAGAGGCGAGATGAAAGTTGCTTTTGCTCTTTATCCGGTATCCATGCAACAACTGATAGATATTGCCGATACCGGGAATATCATGCCTCCAAAGACGACCTGGTTTGAACCGAAATTACGCAGCGGACTTGTCGTACACCTGCTGGATTAGTGATTAATGATCCATGTACTCTCTGAACACTTCCTGGAGATAGGCTTTTCCTTCCATGGTCAGGGTATCCTGATACCCCGGCACAGATTCCATGAAATAGAACTCGGGCGAGCTCAAATCAAAGGAAAAGTACCCCTTTGGGCAGAGCCACCCGCCACCGTCATCGTTCGTAAAATAAGCAAAATCACGTGAATAGGGATTGAAGAGGTTTTTACTCCAGTGAAACTGATCTGCCGGAATCCCCATCTGATGCAACAGGCTGGAAGCTAGATCATGCTGATTCCCCAATTTATTCCAGGTAGTCCCGCGTAGCTCTTCGCTGATGGGTTGGCCATAAAACAGAAGAGGGATTTTATGATATTCCCTGGAATGGGGATGCCAATTGAAATAGGAATTATGGCTATGATCCGCTACAATAATAAAAAGCGTAGAGTCATACCACGGCATTCCACGGACTTTGCTAAAAAACTCACCCAGGCAATGATCCGTATAATAGGCTGCATTAATATATTCACGTTCATTATCACCCCAGTTCAACGGTTTTTCATAAGGTTGATCCCATGGCGAATGAGTACTGAGTGTGAATAAAGCAGCAAAAAAAGGCGGCTTTAAAGACTGAAGATCTTCAGCCATATAGGTTAAGGTGAATTCATCGTGAATGCCCAGTTTCCCCCGAGGCAGATTATCGGGGAAATCGTTGCCTTCCATTATTTTATCAATTCCATTATGGTAGATAAATCCTTTGATATTTCCGTAGATGAGCTGACCTCCAAAATAAAATGCCGTGGTGTATCCAGCCTTTTCAATTTCTTCCGAAAGACTCGGTAATTTGCTAAATTTATCTGGCTGGATGGTGATACAGGAAACGGGGTGTGACGGAAACCCTCCGAAAATTGAGGCCATTCCATGTTCTGACCGCGGGCCTGAGGCATAAATCTGTGTGAACAGAATCCCTTCTTTTTCCAGTTGTTTAAATTCAGGAGTTATGCCTGGTTTCCCTCCAAGATCTTCGATCAGATCAGCTGACCAACTCTCCAGAATCAGGATTACAATATTGGGATGGTCCATGGTCAGGACCTTTATCGTTGTATCCGAAGGCACTGTGAAAACATCTTTTACCAGGTTTTTGGCCTTCGTTTCGTCCATAAATACATATGGATTTCGATTAAAATTCTGCAGATTTTCAAATACACTGATATATAAATTGAATACATTATTTACTGAAATGACATTGAGAATATTATGGCTTGAATAAATTGATTGACTTTGATTTATTGGTGCAGGTTGTGTCCCCCCCCGCATGCCTAAAAATAATAATCCCGGAGTAAGCAGGAAAAAGCCAAGGCTGAACCACCAGTTTCGGCCAACGCGGACGAGATCCCGATAAAACCATCGGGTATAAGCGATCGATCCGATGGCGATCGTGAACGCCAACAGGATGAGGAGGATAAAGAATGTCAGGGTTTCAGCTGAATTGTATATCTCAGATGGATGGTTGAGGTACTTGATGACCTTATAATTGATCTTGGTCTTCCACTCATCGTAGATACCCAGCTCTCCCGCTGCAGTCAGGGAGTAAAATACAATGAGGATCTCCGAATAGACCTTGTTGATCCAATTCATCCATCGGGGGCTATACAAGGATTGTATGACCAGGATTAAAAACGGGAAGAACATAAAATAGCAGGTCGTTGCCAGATCCAGCTTAAAAGAGTAATAAAACACCCCCAGTATATCCAGCAATGGGATCTTCTCGATTCTGATTTGCCGAGAATAGTAGAGGATAAAAATCAGACGGGTAAAATCGAAAAAAAGAATCCAGAACAGGATCTGGCGCAAAAAAGAACCAAGTATATGCTTCATGATAAAATGAGGGTGCGAAATTAGTTGATTGTTCAAAACGATCAAATCATTAATTTTGGTATTGGAAAACTACACTGTCGTGAGTATATCGGAAAATCTGCGGAATTTACAGCAACAGGTCCCTTCGAATGTCAAAATAATTGCGGTATCCAAGACTCAGCCGGTTGATATAATCATGGAGCTATATAATGCGGGACACCGTTTATTTGGAGAAAACAAGGTTCAGGAACTGCTTTTAAAACAAAGCCCTCTTCCTCATGATATTGAGTGGCATTTTATGGGACATCTGCAACGCAATAAGGTCAGGTATATTATCCCTTTCATCTCGATGATTCAAAGTATCGATAGCTTCAGATTGTTGCAGGAGGTGAACAAAGAGGCACAAAAAATTTCCCGGATTGTTCCGTGCCTGCTTCAGTTCCACATCGCATCGGAAGAAACGAAATACGGTCTGGACTGGAATGAAGCTGTCGAAATCTTCGAATCTCCGGATTACACTACCTTGCAGTCGATTCAACTGTGCGGAGTGATGGGAATGGCAACGCTTACAAATGATCCATCCATTCTGGCAACGGAATTCAGAAATCTGACATCGATTTTTGCAAGAATCAAAGAGAACTATTTTTACGGTGACCCGGCGTTCAGTGAGATCTCGATGGGAATGTCGGGGGATTATCAGCAGGCAATTAAAATGGGTTCCACGATAATCAGAGTAGGAACACTCATCTTCGGGGAGAGAAATCAGTAATATAAATACAAAAAGATAGATTATGAGCTGCAAAGTTTTTTTACTAAATATCCTTCTTCTGGTGGCGGGTATTTCTGTAACGGGTCAGGTGTACCTGCCGAAAAAAGCTTACCTGCACCTGATCGGCAGGATTGATGACAAAGTGGATGTAACACTAAACTTGGTGAAGATCAATGATAGTATCTATGCTGATCTGGTCTATTCCGAATCGGAGTGTGTCCATGCTGTGCTGTTTGGGAAAACAAACCCCGACGGCAGCTTCTGGATGAAAAATCCGTTTTGTGATACCGGAATGGTATTCAACGGGAATTTTGTTACCCGTCAAAAACTTTCCGGAACTTATACTAATTCTACCAAGGGGAATGGTCAGCAACCTTTTGTCTTTGTAGAGAGTTACCCTGCAGGATCCATTCCATTGCAGGTTTTTTATCAGGATGCCGTAAAACCCCTGGTTTCCAAACCCGGTTCTCCACTGGCGGAAATCAAACAATGTATGATCATCCCCGGGGAATCCAGTAATCCGGTTATCTCCGATACACTTCGAGAATTGATACTACGCGATTTCTCCGACAGGAGCATGTCAGGAAGCGATCCGGATCATATCCTTCAGGTTTTGCAGGGAGCTTTCTTTGACAACTATTTTACCAGCAATACTTCTCTTTACGAGACATTCCCCGATGCTGGGATTTTGAACTGGGAGCTGTTGAAATTCATGCATCTTCTGTATAACGATAATAACCTGCTAACCTACTATATTCTGAGTTATGCTTATACCGGAGGTGCACACGGACTGGAAACCCAGAATTTTACGGTCGTTGATATTTCATCCGGGAAAGCCATTTCTTTATCGGATTTTTTTCAGCCGGGTTTTGAGACTAAGCTGACCTCTATTTTAACCCAGAAGCTGAAACAAATGAATGAATTACCCCAATCATCCAGGCTTTCCGAGCATGGGTTTTTTGTAGATGAAGTAAAGCCCAATCAGAATTTCTATGTAACCGGCCGAGGGATTGGATTTTATTACAATCATTATGAGATTGCCCCTTATGCGAATGGTCCCACGGATATCTTCCTTCCGTTCGGAGAGATCAAAGAACTAGTGAAGAAAACCAGGTTTTAGCTTGATTCTGCGCGTATAAAACGGTCCTTCCCGTAAAAATCCTGTATCACCTCAACCCTGTTAAATCCCACGTTTCGGAATAATGCAGATGCGGCCTCACCTGAGCGTTCATGAATTTCGGTGTAAACAAGCCCTGGCAGGATCAGATGACTTGAAGCAAAATCGGCAATGGCGTCGAAGAAAACCAGAGGATTATCATCCGGCACATAGAGGGCCTCGGGAGGTTCATTTTCGGCTACACTGGGATGCATTCCTGTTCTATCTGATTCAGGTATATACGGAGGGTTACTGATGATCAGGTCAAAGCAGGGCAAAGTATCCCAGCCCGCTCTATCCAGGAAATCGAACAGCAGGAAAGTGATGCCAAGTCGGGTGATCCCCTCATTTTTCCTGGCAACCTCAAGAGCATCCTGAGAATTATCCAGTGCAGTAACGTCAGCCTTTCGGAATGCATTCTTAATTGCTAATGCGAGACAACCCGAACCGGTTCCGATGTCAAGTACTTTGATGACCTGATCTCGTTCAAATAAGCTTTCACGTATAATCCTTGCAGCCATCTCTTCCGTCTCCGGTCTGGGGATGAGCACCCCGGGGGCAACTTTGAGTTCTAGTCCCATAAATTCAGTATGCCCGATAACATATTGTAACGGGACCGCATCCATCAGTTTTTTCAAAGCTTCTTCAAATCGAGTCCAGTACCGATCTTCTAAGATAACATCATTGTTAAGTTGTACATAAGCAGCCGTCCATCCCAGGAAGGCATAAAACAACCTTTGGCAAATTTGCAAGGCTTCTTTTTCGTCGTAAAGTCCTCGCAATTTTTCACAAAACAGCAGCTTTATCTGGCGGGGAGTTTTTTTCACGCGGTTCATCTGACGAAATTAAAAATAAAATAACTTAGCAGAGGATATGCTTCAATCGGACACTTACTATTCTATTGCCGGAGAATCCCGAGGCTTTTACAGGGAGAAAGCCAGTAAATTCATCGCTTTTGCTTATCAGGTTTCAGCAGAAGAACTTGTCAAGGAGTGTTTGACTTTACTCAGGAAAGAGTATTTTGATGCCAATCATCATTGCTATGCTTACCGAATCGGATATCCGGTTTGCCTTTACCGGACTCATGATGATGGCGAACCATCCGGTTCTGCAGGCAAGCCGATCTATGGTCAGATCCTCTCGAAAGACCTTTCAGATGTCCTGGTGGTTGTTATCCGCTACTTTGGAGGCACAAAACTCGGGATTCCCGGTCTGATTCATGCTTACAGGACTGCGGCTAAAGATGCACTGGACCAGGCAACTATCATTACCAGAACCATTTCAGATTCCTTCCATATTTCGTTTCCATATGTTCAGCTGAATGCAGTAATGCAGATCTTAAAAAAAGAGGGGGCTATTTTAAAAGCCCAGTCGTTTGACCAGACCTGCGACATTCATTTTTCCATCAGGAAATCGAAAAGCGAAGTAGTAAGGAACAAACTTTCAAAGCTCATTAACATATCTATATACCAATGATAAGCATAAGGATCACAAGGTTACTTATTTGATTCAGTCTTTTTTAGGCAAAATACTGTCATGTAAACATAATATACTGATTATTAATACATTAGAAATTTGGAATCAATTAAAATAAGAATTCTTCCTTTTTTGTAATATTCTACACGCCAGATAACTATACTAGATTTTATGTACGTTTTTCAAATTTTTCATCTAAAAATGACTGTTTTCAGAATGATTATTTTTAAAAAACAATCCCGAAAAATTTTTTTTATAAACTTTTTTTTCAAAATTTTGTTAACAAATTGATGCTCCCCGATTCCTACAGGATTTTGGCTTGCGGACAGAATCTAACAGCTTGAAACAAAGATAACTAAAAGGTCGAAAAGAAAAATCCTACCATAGCTATACGTATTAATGGAAAAGAATGTAGTTGAAGTTTGGGAAAATTGCCTCAAAATCATCAAAGACAATATCAACTATCAAAGTTACAAAACCTGGTTCCTTCCCATTAAACCGTTAAAACTCCAGGATCACGTGCTCACCATTCAGGTGCCGAGTCAGTTCTTTTATGAATGGCTTGAAGAGCACTACATCAGTCTGCTGAAAAAAACGGTTAAGAAAGAACTAGGGCTTGAAGGGCGATTGGAGTATAGCATCATAATGGATAATACCGACACCGATTCGGGGCCGTTTTCGATCCATGTGCCTACATCGGAAAAGAAAGCCACTACCAATCTACCGGTATCCATGCCTATTGATCTGAACAGGGGAACATCCAAAGAGATTCCCAATCCCTTTATCATCCCGGGGCTGAAAAAGATCAAAGTCAACTCGCAGCTCATCGAAAGCTACTCTTTTATCAATTTTATTGAAGGAGACTGCAACCGCCTGGCAAGGTCTGCCGGTTTTGCCGTTGCCGAAAATCCAGGAAAAACCGCATTCAACCCACTCCTGATCTATAGTAACACCGGTCTAGGGAAAACGCACCTCTCCCATGCTATCGGGCTTCAGGTCAAAAATAACTTTCCGGAGAAAACAGTTCTTTACGTAACTACAGATCAGTTTATAAATCAGTTCATAGACTCTGTCAAGAATAATAATCAAAACGATTTCATTCATTTTTACCAGATAATCGATGTCCTGATCATCGATGACATTCATAATCTGGCCGGGAAGGAAAAGACCCAGGATGTTTTCTTCCACATCTTCAACCACCTTCATCAGAAGAGCAACCAAATCCTTCTTACTTCGGATAAGCCACCTGTGGAGATGAAAGGCATTGAACCGAGGTTGCTTTCCAGGTTCAAATGGGGGCTTTCCGCCGATCTGCAAATCCCCGATCTCGAAACGCGAATTGCCATCCTGCACAAAAAACTTTACAACGACGGGATCGATGTTCCGCAAGAGGTTGTGGAATACCTGGCTTATAGCATCAACACCAACATCCGTGAGCTGGAAGGAGCCCTGATTTCCCTGCTTGCTCAATCGTCCCTCAATAAAAAGGTGATCACCCTGGAGCTTGCTAAGCAGATGATTGACAAATTTGTCAAGAACACTTCCCGCGAGATATCCATCGACTATATCCAGAAAGTAGTGTGTGATTATTTCAACATCCCGATTGAGATGATCCATTCCAAAACCAGGAAACGGGAAATCGTCCAGGCTCGTCAGCTTTCCATGTACTTTTCCAAAAAGCACACCAAAGCTTCCCTGGCCAGTATAGGGCTCCACTGCGGGAATAAGGATCATGCTACCGTTCTTCATGCATGCCGGACGGTCAATAACCTGGTTGAGACCGACAAGCAATTCCGTCAATTCGTGGAAGAACTTGACAAGCGGATCAAATTGTAAACTACTCTTTTTTCATCCATGAATATTCTATTTGTTTGTACCGGGAATATCTGCCGGTCACCTCTTGCTGAGGGAATCCTGCGTAACAAATTCCTCCAACATAACATACAAGGCATCGTCGATTCCTGCGGGTTTGAAACTTTTCACATCGGGGACAGTCCAGATCACCGGGCTCAAAAAATTGCCAGAGCAAATGAAATAGAAATTTCAGGCCATCAGGCCCGAATGTTTCAGGTTAGGGATTTCGACCGCTTTGACCGGATTTACGTTATGGATTCATATCATTTTCAGTCTGTGATGCGGATTGCCAGAAATCAGAATGACAGGGACAAAGTGGATTTTATCATGAATACCGTGAAACCTGGGAGCAATATGCCTGTCAAAGATCCCTATTATGACCACAATGGTGCTTTTAAAACTGTGTTCAACCAGCTTGAGGAAGCATGCGATACCATCGTGCAATCCATGGCGTCAGTCAGAATCTAATGAAAATCAATACTTTGCCGGAAATTACCCCCCATGATATCCGTGAAGCTCATGCACGGATAAGCCCGCATATCAATCGCACCCCGGTGATGGCAAATAAAAGTATAAACAAAATCGTGGAAGCCTCGGTCTTTTTCAAGTGTGAGAACATGCAGAAGGTTGGAGCCTTTAAAGCGCGTGGCGCTACGAATGCAGTCCAGTCTCTTGAACCTGGGATCGCTCAACATGGTGTGGCAACTCACTCATCAGGGAATCATGCCCAGGCTTTGTCCTGGGCTGCGTCGATAGCAGGAATTGACGCCTATATTGTGATGCCTTCCAATTCAAACCGGGTTAAAATTGCTGCGGTCAGGGATTATGGAGGAAAGATCACTTTTTGCGAGCCCACTCTCAAAGCGAGAGAGACCACGCTTGCTAAAGTAGTTGAGGAGACCGGGGCACAGGAGATCCATCCTTACAACGATCTCCGTATCATCGCTGGTCAAGCTACGGCTGCCCTTGAATTCCTGGAAGATACCGGCAGATTGGACTTCATGATGACTCCTGTTGGCGGTGGAGGATTGTTAAGCGGTACAGCGCTCTCCTGTAATTATTTCGGGCAAGGGACAAACGTGATCGCGGCCGAACCCGACCAGGCAAATGATGCTTATCTCTCTTTCATCCAAAAAGAGTTTGTTCCATCCCTGAACCCAAATACCATTGCTGACGGGCTGAGAACTTCCCTCGGGGATCTGACGTTCCCAATCATCCTGAAATATGTAAGCCAAATCTATACAGTTAAGGAAGCGACGATCATCAGCGCCATGAGGCTGATCTGGGAACGGTTGAAAATCCTGGTTGAACCCTCCGCTTCGGTGCCCCTTGCCGTTTTGATGGAAGGTCATCAGGAACTGAAAAACAAACGGATTGGGATCAT
>JAZDGR010000172.1:0-10404 GCA_043806735.1 bacterium
AACGCTGCGATCAGGATCAGGCTGAGTTTGAAAAGAGGGGTTGTTTTCATCGGATTGTGATTTTGGGTTTCTGTACATATTACACCGGAAGTCGGGGTTACCCTGATGCGGGGGGTGTTTTTTTGATGCCGGATACGGGATATGGGATACGAGATACGGATGTAGGAGGATCGTGAGTCGTGAATCGTGAATCGTGAGTCGTAACTGGTGACTGCGGACTGAGGACTAATGAATGATGATTAGTTTTTTTGTTTCGGTATTGTCGTTGGTACGGATGCAGTAATAGTAGGCTCCGGAAGGAAGGGTTGCGGCGTTGAAAGGAATTTTATAATTCCCTGATCCCTGTTCCTGATCAACCAGTCGTTGGATCCTTGCTCCGGAAAGAGTGAAGATTTCAATGGTTACGTTGGTTTTCTCTGTCAGTGTATAGCAAATAGTGGTTTGGCCCGAGAATGGATTTGGGTAGTTGGTGAGGAAAAGCCTATTCCTCCCGGGGGGATCGGTCTGATACACAGGGAAAAAATCATCGGGCGTAAACAGGATGGTTCCCATCTCTCCTATCACATACCCGGTATCCTGACTGAAAAAAAAGAAGTCTGTAAGCCAATTTGATGTGATGAATTCCCATTCAGTCCAGGTTATACCCCCGTCAACGGTTTCCCAAACATGGTTGTTCCGCAAAACAAATCCTGTTTCCGGGTCCAGAAAATCGATTGGCGAACCCAAAATCCCCGGAAGAATTGTCCAGCTATATCCTCCATCGATGGTTTTGAGAATTACTGGGGGGTAGGAGCATGTAGTCATATACCCGGTATCCTCGTTCACGAAATCCATCATTTGGGGAGAGATTGTATCACATTCATAAATGTAACTCCAGGTTGTACCGCCATCGGTGGTTTTCCATAAGCCGGTTCCGCCCCCATTAATGTTGCTGAGGCATTTCACAGCATATCCAACGGTTACGACAGGGAAATATACATAAGCAAATATTCCTAGAGTATCCGTCAATACAGGATCCCAGGTAACGCCTCCATTAAGGGTTCGAAAGAGATAAGACTGCTGATTGAATTCATCCCAACCTGTAATAAAACCAGTGGAGTACCCCGTGAAGAAGATCGAAGATGGATCTATGGGAGTACCGATAGTAAAAAAATCCCAGGTCGTTCCGCCATTCGATGTTCTTGCCACAAGCCCAATGGGAAGTTGCTGCATATAATCAAAAAAGGATCCGCATATATACCCGTAATCCTTATCCAGAAAAAAACACATCTGGAAATTTGTATCTGAATAGGACGCCGTAGAAAACACGGATTCCCAATGATAACCATCGGAAGTTTTTAAAACGATTCCATTCTGATATCCTCCGACAATGTACCCTGTTTTCCATTCCGGGAACGTGATATCCGTGAACCACGATCGGGTGACTGCTTCGGTGAGGTCTTCCGTCGTTGAACCAAAATCAGAGGTTTTTTCAATTATGGGGGAACGGAAAAATTCTGTTTCATCTCCATAAACAAAGAATCCCGTATTCCCGTCGATGAAATCGAATCCACCTGTACAGTCATATGTTTCAAGCGATTCCCAGGTAACGCCACCGTCAATGGTTCTCCTGTTTGGAAATCCTCCTGCAAAACCCGAATCGGGAGTCATGAATTCGATTGATTCCAACCAATCCACTGAATATGTTACGATAAGCCATGTGTCCCCACCATCAGTAGTTTTCGCCACAATCCACATATTTGATCCTATAGGGTCTTCTCCGAGCACATAACCAATGAATGGCGAAGGAAATGAAATGGAGAGAAAATCAATTCCCGGTGAAAGGCTTCCTGCGACGGAAAACCATGTATTCCCGTAATCAATGGTTTTAAGTAAGGTATTGCTGTCCCCGATAATAAAACCCGTTGACGGATCAGTAAATAGTATTTGATTGATCTTGCCGGAAGTTCCAACATCGACAAGATCCCAATCCGAGCCTCCGTCATCTGTTTTTAGCACCAATCCGTTGTAACCTCCTGCAAAACCTGTATCGACACTGGTAAAAAACAAAGTCCGTATCGGCCCCAGAGTATCGGAAAAGACCGTTTCCCAGCTTTCTCCGCCATCGTTTGTCCGTATGATAATGGGAGTTACTGTTGGGTCAATGACGCTGCCTCCCGAAGCATAGCCTGTCTCCGCTGTCGGGAAATGAATGTCAAGCAATGTAACTGTGGTTCCACTGTTTTTCACAGACCATGTTTCCCCGGCGTCCTCGGTTTTCATGATAGTCCCCCCGGCGCCCACAGCATATCCGACCGATGCTGAAAAGAAACGAATATTGATCAGCGAATTTCCCTGCGGCAACGGATTCTGCCATTGCCATTGGGGAAATCCATGGAAGGAGATGAACTGACCAAACAGTACCAAAACAATTTGGATTTTCTGCAAGTTTTTTCTACTATGTATTTCCATGGGGAAACGGTGTTGAATTCAGACAATCAAAGTTATATAATTTTTTTGTATATGAGAAGTTTTGCTGCAATATTTTTTTCTTGGGCCACATTTCACCATTTCACCATTTAGAGATGGAACGCGGATAACGCAGATCCCGAATATCTCGGGAACACAGATGCACACGGATTTTCTTCGTGGACTTCGTACCTTTGTGGTGAAGTCTGTGACGGCGGACAAGCGGACAGGGGATTGGCCTTTTGACCTTTTTATAATCGGTTTTGATACGATATTTTCGAATATTGTGTATATTTGTCCTTGAAAATTAAAAATCGTTGTTTTAAAATTCAAGCAAAATGATCCCTCGATTAGATTTACAAGTTAATATCGAGCGTTCAATTTCTGATTTTCCTGTGACTGCTTTACTGGGTCCCAGGCAATGCGGGAAAACTACCATCAGCCGGATTGTTGCAGAGACCCGGGAAACGGTGTTTTTTGACCTGGAAGACCCGGTAAATTATCAGCAATTGGTACATGCGCCCATGCTTACCCTCCAGGCCTATCCTGGTTTGATCATCCTGGATGAGATCCAGCGAATGCCTGGCCTCTTACCTGTTTTACGCGTACTGGCGGACCGAAAAGTCTCTTCAGCAAAATTTCTGATCCTTGGAAGTGCATCTCCACAACTGATGAAACAGGCATCAGAAACACTGGCAGGCAGGATCGCTTTTGTGGATATGTCGGGATTCAACCTGAACGAAGTAGGACCTGAACATATACAAAAGCTGTGGCTACGAGGAGGGTTTCCACGATCTTACTTAAGCCGGAGTGAAGAGACGAGTTTTCAATGGAGGCAGGATTTTATCCGAACATTCCTAGAGCGGGATATTCCTCAACTCGGCATTTCGATACCGGCTGAGGCGATGCGCAGGTTTTGGACCATGCTGGCTCATTTTCACGGACAGATCTGGAACGGATCGGAGTTTGCCCGCTCCATCGGTGCAACTGAACCCACAGCAAGGAGATACCTGGATATATTGTCAGGAGCCTTTGTCGTAAGACAACTCCAGCCATGGTATGAAAACATAAGCAAACGGCAGGTCAAATCCCCTAAAGTATATGTTCGCGACTCGGGATTGCTTCATTCTTTGCTGTCCCTCGACCATAATGAAATCCTGAGGCATCAGAAACTCGGGGCCTCATGGGAGGGATTTATGATTGAGCAACTGATCGCCGTTTTAGGGACACCTTGTTACTTCTGGGCTACCCATGCCGGGGCTGAACTGGATTTGTTCACCACGTTAAAAGGAAGAAGGTTTGGTTTTGAAATCAAATATGCCGATGCTCCCCGGTTGACAAAATCAATGACAACTGCCCTGGATAATCTGTCACTTGAGAGGCTTCTCGTCATTTATCCCGGCGAAAAACCGTATGCACTCCATGAAAAAGTTCAGGTAATAGGTGCAAAATCCCTCTTACCGGAAATACAAAAGATGTTGGGTGGCGAATATCTGGTGACTGGTGGCTGGTGAATGGTGACGGCGGACAGGCGGACAAGCGGACAATATAGACAGGTGAGACATGTGACCATTGAAAATAATTAGCACATCAGCACATCAGCATCATTCCACCACCAGCGACAGCTCCGTCACGGCGCAGACGCCGAAATAGCCGACGGCGCCCGCACTCAGGTTGGTCGAAACGTTGGCGTTTGCCGTTGGGAACATACTTCCCTGCCAGTTGGTCTCGAGCAGAAGTTCCCGCAGGAATTCCGCATGGCCGGAAGCCAGCGAATACCGGCGCTCGGTGATGAGGCTGCCGGCCGGGAAGAAGGTCTGCTCCATGATGGGAGCAAAAATTTCGCTGACGTCTATGGTCGGTAAGGTATAGAACAACAGCCGGGCCAGGCAGCTATCGGGGTCCTGCGTTTCGAATCCGGGAACGGCCGACCAGTCGATCAGCACCTCCCACATGGCGGGATTGTCGGCGCTGAAAGCCGAGGCAACCCAGTCGATGTAATACCAGCCGTTGTCGGGATTCTTTTTATAGATCAGTTCGTTGAACACCTTCCCGGGAACCATCGAGGCCAGGGCCGAGAAGGTCTGATCTCCCCGGATGATCTGCAGGGTGTAGGTGTTGTTCAGTCGTGCGGCAAACAGAGAGTCGGTAAGGTAGTAGCCCTGATTCCCCGTGTCGGCCTTCAGGGTCCAGGAGGTATCGGCGTTGCTGACTACCACGGTGGCGTCGGTTACAGGCTGAGGCGTTTCATTCAGGCTATTCATCACACGCGTGAGCCTTATCGACTGGGTTTTCCGCTGATCGGTGAGGGTGGCATCCACCACCACCAGATCGGGAGGCTGGTCGGGCATGGGCCAGTCGGCCTGCCTGACGCAACCGGCCAGCAGGAGAAAGAATGGGAGGATGTGAATCAGGCGCTTCATCAGAATTTAAATTGATAGTTGATCGACGGAATGATCCTGGCGACCGAGATCATCGTGGGGACCAGATTATAGCTTCCGTCGAGGTTTGAAGGCACTACGAAATTTCCCTGGGCATCCTTGAACTTATTGAAACTGACCGAAAAGGGATTCGCCCTGCCATAGGCGTTGTATACCGTGACCACCACACTGTGGCGGAAACGGCTTCCAGGTTTATTGAGCCGGTACAACACCGAAAGATCCAGCCGGTAGTAGTCGGGCAACCGGGCGTTGTTCCGGGCGCCGTAAACCGGTACAGTGTATCCATTATAAGTATAGAAGCCTGTGGGCGCCGTCACCGGGTTCCCGGTCATATAGATCCAGCTGGCCGAGAAAGCCCACCGCTTCCAGGTGTCGTAAGACAGGAATAGGCAGATGTTGTTCGGACTGTCGAAACTGGCCGGGTATTTCTGGCCGTTATTCACTTCGGGGGTTTCCACCGAGACAAATGACCAGGTGTACCCGGCCCAGCCGGTGAGCTTTCCGGCCGGTTTCCGCAGCATCAGCTCCACTCCCGCCGAACGGGCTTTCCCGAACCGGAGCTGGCCCTCCAGCAACGGATTGTAGAGCAGGTCGGGATGATCGGCGTAGTCGAGGTAGTTGTGAAACTCCTTCCCAAACACTTCAACACTGCCATAGAGGCGCGAAGCGGCGAATTTCAGGTAGAAGCCTGCCGTGATCTGATCCACCTTGAGAGGCGGGATGTTGGGTCCGGCCGGAGCCCAGACATCCTGGGTGGTAAATGGTCCGGTGGCATCAGAGAGTTGCTGCAGGCATTGGGTGGTACGGCTGTAGCTGACCTTAACAGAGCCCCAGTCCCGGATCTTCATCCCCAGGGAGACCCGCGGTTCCGGATTAAAAAAAAGGTCGTAGGTGCTGTCGGCAGGTACATTCAGCGTGTCTATAACCTGGTGGTTGGCATCAAAATAATAGACGGTGGTCGGCCCCAGGTCCTGCCACAGCGGCAACCGGATCCCGTATTCAAGGGTTACTAAATCCCGGAACGTATTCTCATTACTGAGGTAGAGAACATATTCCATCGACCTGTACTTTGCGACTTCCCGGTGATCCACCTGGTTCTCACTCCCCTGCTGGGTCACATTCCCCGGGTCGATCCGGTATTGCGTGATGCTGAATCCCGAACGAAGGGTATTCCAGTCATTGAGGTACCATGAAAAATCGGATTTCAGCGTCAGGTTTACAATGGCTGACTCCCAGTAATCCTTGTGATTCTGAGACAGGTAGAGGTAATAGGTGTAATGGCTGTAGTTGAGGGTCGTCGTGGAAAAAAGCTTCCGGCCGAAGAGATGGTTCCAGCGAAGCGTTCCTGCCAGGTTATTCCAGCTGATCCCGTATGTCCGATAGACGGAGTTGGTATAGCGGTTGAACACATCTTGCCCGGTATAGAAGGTCAAAAAGAGCCGGTCGCGTTTCCCCGGCTTCCAGTTCAGTTTGGCATTGATGTCGTAAAAATAGAGGTTGAAGGTGGCCGGGTCGTCGGTCACATAGTTCAGCCAGTTGAGGGTCGACAACCGGCCCGAAACAAAAAACGAGGCCTTATCGCGCACAACCGGGCCTTCCACCGAAAGGGAGGATGCGTATGGACCCAGGTTCCCGGCGAGACCAAACCGCTTGAGGTTCCCTTCCCGGGCAGTGATATCGATGACCGAAGAAGCCCTGCCACCGTATTTTGCCGGAAAATCGCCTTTGTAGACCTGTATCTCGTTAATGGCATCCGGAGAGAGGACAGAAAAAAAGCCGAACAGATGCGACGGATTGTAAATGGGGGCTTCATCGATGAGCATCAGGTTCTGGTCGTGGTTGCCTCCCCTGACATAAAACAAGGCGGAGCCATCGCCGAAGGACCGGATCCCGGGCAGCGTTTGCAGGGCTTTCAGGAGATCCACATCCCCGGCAAAACCGGGCAACCGGGACAGGGTTCGCCCGGAGAAACTGAAATCGGCAACCTGGTCGTTCCCCGGCAACGCTTCCTGGTCGGCCGCGGTGACCACCACTTCCCGGATGCCCATAGCCGTCTCTTCCAGCTCAAACAGGAGCTCGGAATCTCCCTGCAAACTGAGTTCCCTGGCCCCCTCAGCAAATCCAAGATAGGAACACCGGATCGAATAGATGCCGGACGGTAAGGTTATCGAATAAAAACCGTAGCTGTTGGTCGTCGCACCGGTCTCCCCCTGCAGCGCCAGGATGTTGGCGCCGATCAGCGCCTCTCCGTTAGTTTTGTCCCTGACATATCCGCTGATCGTATATCGTTTCCCCGGTCCGGTTGAGGCCTGGGATGCCGGTTCCGTGGATTCCGTGGCCGGCGTCAGGATGATCTGATTCTCCTGAACCGACCAGGCGATCCCGTTTTGCAGTAAAAGGTCATTCAACACCTCCCGGATGGATTTGTTCTCTGCGCGGATGGTGACGGTTTTCGTCACAGGCACCCGTTGGGAACTGTAGGAAAACAGGATGCCGTATTCCCTGGAGATCCGGTCAAGCACCTCGCTGATGGGTTGATTCTTTGCTTTCAGACTGATCTTTTGATCCAGATCCTGTGCCCGGAGAAGATTTACGGGAAACAGAAAGAGCAGGGTAAGAAAAACCGGAAGCAGGGGGATCCGCTTAAAATGGAAGAGGATATTTCCAGGGATCAGTCGCATCCCTTTCCGTACAGGACAATTTCGGTTGAAGTCGTTTCAGCCCGGAGGTCCAGGGTTGCCCCGACGACGTGTAGTACCGATTCGAGCGATTGCCGTTCGAAGGTAGCTGTAAGCCGGCAACCGGCCAGGTTTTTCGCGGCGAGAACGATGTGGACATTGTAAACTTTATTCAGGGTCCCAATGATGGCATCCAGCCGGTCGTCCAGGAACACGAGGCGCCGGGTTTTCCAGGCCAGGAAATTCGGATCATCGTTCGGAGAGATCATAATTCTCCGGCTTGCCTGTAAAAGTTCCGCTTTCTCTCCCGGGATGATTGTTTTCCCGGTAGCCCAGGTATCTTCAAAATAGACGGCGACGCTCCCTTCTACCAACACCACCTCCATATTTCCTCCCTCTTTCAGGGTGTTGACATAGAAGGAGGTCCCCAGCGCTTTCACCCGGGCATCCCCGGAAGCGATGATGAAGAGCCTGACAGAGTCGGTCGCTACATCAAAATACCCTTCTCCGATGAGCGTCACCTCTCTCGACCGGCTTCCGTAATCCTCCGGATATTCCAAGGAGGATCCGGTGTTCAGGGTCACAATGGTCCCATCCGGGAGGGTTGCATCCAGCACATCGGTGGTTGCTGTCAATTTCGTGATTTCTACTTTCGTAAAATAACGGTACGCAATCCATGATGGAATGAGAAGAACGACGATCACCGCCGCAATCAGGGAGGCCCGGGTCAGGAATACGCGCCAGTCAATACCGTCAGGAACCATTTGAATAACAGGAGGTTTCGTGGTTGTCACGGTTCGGTTCGGCTGGACTTTCGGCTGCTTTTGAGGATGCAATTTCACTTCGATCTCACTCCACTCCCGGTCGAGGTCAACCTGGGCGTCAATCTCCTGAGCCATGACGGCCAGCCAGCTTCTTCGGGATTCCTCAAACACGGAGGCATTGGCAGGATCGGCGGCAACCCATGCCGAGAGGGTGTGCACCTCTTCCGGAGTGGCTTCACCCGTGAAGTACCGGGTAATCAGATCGGGGCTGTATGTTTCGTTTGTGTCCATTTATCCGTTTATTATACACAGAAAAGGGAGATTACCCTGATGCAGGGTGGTGGGAGTGGTGAATGTGGTGAATGTGGTGAATGTGGTGATTGTGGTGGATTTCCGTATCCCGTATCCCAAGGCCGACATCAGGCAAATCAGCAAAAGTACGACCAGGTATTCCCTGAGCCTCGAACGGAGATGCTGCAGCGCTTTCGACATCTGGGTTTCGACGGTTTTAACGGAGATCTGGAGCCGGTCGGCGATCTCCTGGTACTTTAGGTGTTCAGTCCGGCTGAGCAGGAAGACTTCGCGGCATTTTTCGGGCAGTTCGCCGATGGCCCGGTCAATTTGGTCGCGAAGCTCCCGTTCCACCAGCTTATCTGGCTGTTGATAACTGGCCAGCGGGTAGAGGTTCTCCAGCGTCAGCAGCCGTGAGTCGAATTTCTTTTTGTCGCGCAGGTAGTTCAGGGCGCGGTTCCTGACCGTTGTGGAAAGATAGCTCTTCACCTGTTTGGTGAGATCGATCTGCTCTCTCCGGTCCCACAGACTGATGAATGCCTCCTGCACAATCTCCCGGGCCGCTTCATAATCCTTGACGTACTGGATAGCGAAGAGGACGAGTCCTTTGAACTCCTGGTTAAACAGGCTTTCAAATCCGGCTTTGTCTAGGGCATGACTCATCGTACCATCCTGATCTGGAGCAGGTGGTAAAGATACGTAATTTTACAAGTGTTACCTGTAATTTCGCCTTCCGGAATTAAAACCGCCGCGGTCGCGTGGAGTGGAAAACGAGGTTCCCTGAGAACGTGCAGGTTTTGGACGGGCTATATTTACGCTGATGATCTTATCATCGTATGTGGCCTGATTCAACTCAGTTATGGCTTTCTGTCCCTGTTCGTCGTTCTTCATCTCAACAAAACCAAAACCTCTGGAACGGCTTGTTACTTTGTCGGTGATCACTTTGGCAGAAGAAACCTCGCCATAATCTGCAAATAACTCTCTTAAGTCGTTGTCATCGACATCAAAACTTAAATTGGCAATGTAAATGTTCATTGGAAAAGATTAAATGGAAGTCAAGTCTCAAAACTTTTGCAAAGGTACAAAAAAATCTCAATATTGTTGTATTTCATCCTTTATAAATTCCAGCGAGATGCCGGCCAGACGAAACATCTCCTCGGAATCTTTCCCATCGTGGTACTTTTTTTCGCAAACCACCCGGACGATCCCGCAGTTGATGATCAGCATGGCACAGGTGCGGCAGGGGGTCATACGGCAGTAGAGGGTAGCGTCTTCGAGCGGAATCCCCAGCCGGGCGGCCTGACAGATGGCGTTTTGTTCGGCGTGAACGGTGCGCATGCAGTGCTGCGAAATGCGGCCGTCTTCGTGGGTGACCTGCTTCAGCAGGTGGCCGATTTCATCGCAATGAGGCAATCCCCGCGGACTACCTACATAACCCGTAACCAGGATTTGCTTGTCGCGGGCGATCACGCAGCCGCTCCGGCCCCGGTCGCAGGTAGCGCGTTTGGCTACGGCATTGGCGACTTCCATGAAGTACTCGTCCCAACTGGGGCGTTGATATTTTTCCTCTGTCATAGTACAAATGTAAATAAAACATCATCGATCTGACTGAAAAGATCTTGCATCGTCCCGTTGTTCAAAAACATGAAATCGGCCTCTTCGATACATGCCTTCAGGTTTTGCACGCTGGGATCGGAGGAAACCGACTCCCGCTCTTCATTATGGAGAAACGTATCAAAACTCACGGCATCGGTCTCCGATTTCCGCTGCACAATCCGCTGA
>JAZDGR010000173.1:0-2998 GCA_043806735.1 bacterium
GCCAGCGGCAGGGTATTGGGAGTAATCCGGTAAAACGCATTTTCCGCTCGTTGACAATATCGAATCACCTGTGTATCATTTTTCCGTTCATTCCGGAACATCCTGAGCGTAAAATATTCGCCTTTAATCCGCGCTGCAGCCACAAAAACCGTGAAGAGCAGCAGGAGGATGACAGCCCATGAAAACAGCTTCCTGGGAGTGGTCCCCGAAAACAAAGGCGCCTGGGATTTCAACGGCGATTTGTGAAACAGAAATGCAATTATGGAGAACAACAACACGTTGTGCTCCACCCGCTTCAGCGGAAAGTCGAACACGGAAAAAAGGTAAAATCCGACGATAAAGGAGATATAGAACAACACGGAAATATCCGGTTTGGGAACCGACCGGGCAAGCCGGTAGAACAGGATTCCCACGGGGACGATCAACAGAAAAAAGAACAGGATCAATCCTACTAATCCCAGTTCCGAAAGGATGCTGATCCACTCGTTATGCGGTTGGCTGTATGTGTAATTCTTAGCCGTATGTCCGGGATTGGGAGGCGTGCTGCAGGAGGGAACCGTCAGCCTCCAGCTGCCGGCGCCCACACCCAGTAAGGGGTGCCCGGCAATCAGACAACCTGATTTCTTCCAGAATATGACCCGCAGGTTTGCATTCTCGTAATAGGCTTCCGAACAGTCGAAAGGAGCCATACCGGTGAGGCTGGCTTTCTCCAGCTCCAGTTTTCGCCGCAACCGGTCGACATCGGCATTGTCGCAAGACCCAAAATATTGCCATACCGGGATCTTGCTCAGGAAGTAGCTCCGCCTCGTCTGATCCAGCGAAAGGTAGAACGCCGTCACCAGGACGGACAATAAGACGAATGAAGCCATCCCAACCAGGGTGTTTCTTTTCGTGAATACGCTGCGATACCGGAAAAGGATGAAACCAAATGCGATCAGTCCGGCTGCAAACACCCCCAGGTAACCTGCCCTGCTTTGTACGATGATGATAAAAAAGAGGCTGCCGACAACCACCACTGCCGAGAGGTATTTCCAGAAGCCCCGGTGGATAGAATAGCCGGTAAAGACCAGCGGTAGGGAGATCAGAAGGAAACCGGAATAGAGGTTATTATTGGCTGAGACGGAGCGAATTTTGTAGGGATCGTAAAACTCGAGGGTGGCCATCTTGTAAAAGGCCAGTCCGAACGAAAACAACAAGACAACCAGCTGGACTTTGATGAACAGGCCTTCAAATCCGTTGTTTTTTCGAACATAGGCAGTAACGATCAGGAAAACGGCAAACCCCAGAAAAACCAGTTGAGCCTGCATAATGGCTTCCGGAAAGGAGGTGGCCCAAAAACAACTGAGCAGGTTCCAGGCGTAAAACAGGACAAAGCTGATCTCGAAAACATTTTTCCGAAGCACCAGTTTTTTCCGGAATCCAACCAGGATGGTGATGAGCAATAATAAAGAAAGCAACAACACCCTGGGGAGAAACGATTTGTCAACGATTACGCCTGACCGGATCAGATTGGCAAGGCACAATAGCCCGATGGTGAAAACAACCCTATTCAAAAAAGGTGATGATAGCGCATCCTCCTTCTCCGGCTGAGGGGGTGATGATGATGGAGTAGGCTGAAAGAATGGAACCTCCGATCCCCGGTTTGGACGTCAGCACCCGGTCGGCGATATAAGATCTCTCCAATCCCTGGAATACATCCAGAATATTATCCCTGGCCACATCGGAATAACCTGTGATGGCTCCGATGTTATCCGTTCCTGCATTCCCATCGACGGTGATGTAGGAAAAACTGCCCCGTTTCCCTCCGGTCCCGCCGGCCGCTTTGATAGCTTCAAACCACGAATCTCCGCCGGTTCCCCCGTCAGTATCTCCTTCCCAGTAACCGTAAGGATTCCAGGTGGCATTTTCTCCGGCAGTTCCGGGGGCTCCGATGAGGATGTTCATTTGCTGATTTCCGACCACGTCCATCTCTTCCTGAGCAAACCCTCCGCTGCCTCCGTAACCGCCGTCATTCAGGTAATACGAATAGGAATAGGCTCCGGCGCCCCCGCCACCGCCCGATGCGCCCCATAATTCCACTTTGATTTTGGTCACGTTGGGCGGGACGGTCCAGGTTTGCGAAGTGGTAATGGTGGTCTTGTTCAAAATGGGTGGCGAATACCCTGAATTCAGCGCATACAAAGCATACGGCACGCTCAGAAACTGACTGATCCCTGTAATACTGTAAACGGTACCTCCGGCAGGGTCGGTTTCCGTTTTCAGGAAATAGGGTCCGTTCGTCCAGTCAATGGCAGAGAAATCGTCAGAGGTGGTACCTCCTCCTATTTCGACCGCCACCAGTCCGTTGACATTCGTGGCCGTGCTGTGAGTTTCAGTATACACTGCGGTGCCGGTCGAGGAGCCCTGCAAAACAGTGAACCGCATCCCAACGTTGTGGTTTTGGACCAGTTTGCCATCGGCATCTCGTACCACAGCCTGGTAGCTAAATTTCTGAGGTGACTGAGCGCCCACACTCAGCGCCAGGATAATGCACACCAGAACAGTAGTTAGCTTTTTCATTTTTTCAGGATTTTAAATGTCTTCACGACCTTGTCGTTTTCAGAAACCGTCAGCAGGTAGGTTCCTGCACCCAAGGTTTCCATCGGGATGGATAGGATTTTATTCTCAATTTTCGCGGTTTGTAACAACGTACCCGTAGCCGTGTATAGCTGATAATTCAATTGTCTCCCTGTTTCATCTTCGATTTCCAGCCACACGTTGGCGCTGGCCGGATTGGGGTAAAGACGACATTCCAGACGGATCCCTGCTTCTTCTTTAATGCCCGGCAACGATTGGATCTCATAAGGTTGCTGCACTCCTTCGGTGACGGAGCCAGTGGTTCCGGCAGGCGCCATGAACGCCACCTGACCGACCGACCAGGTTACAGAGCCATTGCTTCCCGTGGTGTTGCCGCTTGCCGAAAGCACCGCTTCCTGGGCGCGTAAACCCGGTACGGCGA